>NZ_JAKJSN010000027.1:0-81601 GCF_050337005.1 Photobacterium japonica
ATACTATACGACTATACTATACGACTAACTGAAGTATGATGTATGTCTAATTTATGAAAACATGCTCTTGATCTTCTTTTTTCAACCAAAAAACCAAAGTTTATATATAAGAAGAACAATTGATTAACAACAATTAAATCTATTACACACAGCCACTTTCATTCTGGTAACGCAATTATTTACAAATATCTTCCATAACGAGAAACCATTATAAATAAAACAGCGTACAACTATTTTCAGTGGCCTCTCCAGTACAAAAATAAAAATCACTGTGCATTTGCATATTATCGATAATTTCAATCATATCAATATCAGGTATCATCACTACACCTCAATAGAAAGCTGAATGATAACGTATTTCCTTGTACTTAATTTGACTCAATATTGATGTTATGTCTTGTATATCTTCACATACAGCATAATAATAAATCAGCGTTCAAAATTAACGAACGCCTATAGTATCAGCCCGCATGAAATAGAGACAGAACAGGTAACTCCGTTTACGCCCCCTCCCCCCCTATTTCACACCACAACAAATAGCCATCAAAATCAACAGTTTATCCCAAGCTTGTTACCATAAAGATGAAAAGTGACACGAAAAAAGGCTTGATGCGTAATTATCAATAAGCATTAACTCACTCAAATAAAAAACCACCGTTTTATTATTGATACACAACATTATAGTATAAATGTTAATAAGGCTATTTTTTGCTCAAAGGGAGGATATTCATATAGGAATAATGATATCTTTGATGTTACTAATACACTCGCATTTAGCATCATAGCTTATGATGCTATTTACACCACATGATGAAATGACCAATAATGATATAATGTTAATTATCATTATGAGTGAAATTTTACTCAAAATAA
The DNA here is from genome assembly GCF_050337005.1 of Photobacterium japonica. Taxonomy (NCBI): domain Bacteria; kingdom Pseudomonadati; phylum Pseudomonadota; class Gammaproteobacteria; order Vibrionales; family Vibrionaceae; genus Photobacterium; species Photobacterium japonica. The sequence continues at coordinate 874 of NZ_JAKJSN010000027.1, forward strand.
CGACTAATGGTTACTACCCCCTTCTCGTATTTGGTAACCTCTTGCCTGCAATATATGCATCACTGCGAGAATCCTCACGCTTTCATCAATATAATCAAACAGTGTGCGGTTATATTTTTGTATCAAAAACGCGTCGATTTGTCGTTTTTCTCTATATTCTACTCATATTACGCGCGAACAAAAAACATACAAATAAGAGCAATAATATACATGTCATTTACATTTTCGTGACACTGTCACTTTTTTTATTTATTGACCGTTGGCGGGGAAATCGAGTAGCAATGACAACTTACGACCCATTCCCATCATATAAAAACGCGATAACCCTTACGGGCTACCGCGTTTAATCGAAATATTTCATGCTCAACGGTGATCGATGTTCCTTCAATCACCAAACGGCATGGACAGCTATCCTTGTTTTAGAAAAAGAACATTATCCAAAGGCTCCAATGGCTCTCGTTGTTCTTGTTGTTTATCGAGTGCTGACAATTGTTCCCGCATTTCACCCAGCTCTCTTTCCATATAACGTATGTTCCTCACAAGCATTTGCCTATCCATAACCACCCTCTCATGAATGCACTTAGGTTTAGCTTACCCATTTCAACAGATTGATACGCTACACAAAATTCACTATAGCGATTATTTATTAAGGAGAAATACCTCAATCAACAATGGATAAGTATTATCGCCAATGGTTAAAAGTCAAACACTGCTACGCTAACATTTCGACCGGACTGCATTATCGATAAGACAGGTATGACATTTGTTTGAGAAAATGCTGGCGATCTCTAAGTTTTGCTCTTAAAATGCGCCTGCTTTGGGGAGTAGTCACCAACTGTTCGCCTGTCGTCATCTCGAAGCCAAAAGCTTCCGGCAGCCGGGGATGGATAATGCGCACCGCCGCACCATCTTGACGAGACCAACGCCATTAATCATGCATACCATTGCAGGATGTTGCTCATCTTTGGCTAGTCACCTAGCGAAGAAACAACGTCTTTTTTAATGCGCGAAAGGTCCGGTTTATTTCCTATTTCCTGCCCTTTTGCGCGATCGTTCGTGAAAGGAGAAAACTATGAGCCTTTTTAGCTATGAAGGGTTCTTTGTTCTGACCATCTTGATGTTGGCGCTGGACTTATACCAAACTCGTGGCGGACAAGTCACAATCAAAAAAGCCGCGATTTGGAGCCTGTTCTGGGTTGCACTTGCCCTTATCTTCAACGTTGTTATCTATATGTACTGGCCACAAATGGCACCAGACAGCGCTTATACTAACAGCGAAGCAGCAACGGCTTTCTTAACAGGTTACCTGCTAGAAAAATCATTGAGTGTCGATAACTTGTTTGTCTTCGCCCTGATCTTCGGCCAGTTTGCTGTACCTGAATCGATCCGCCCTCGCGTATTGATGCTAGGTGTCGTCGGTGCATTGATCCTACGTGCGTTTATGATCATGGTTGGTTCCGAACTGCTTACCCAGTTCCATTGGATCCTATACATCTTCGCGGCTTTCCTTCTTTACACCGGTTACAAACTGTGGAGTGAAGACGAAGAAGAACAAGAAGATTTCTCTGAATCGCTGCCTGTACGCTTAGTGAAGAAATGTTTCCGCGTAACCGATGATTACAAAGGTAACCGCTTCTTTGTCAAAGACAGCAAAGGTTGGTTGGCAACGCCGCTGTTGATCGTTATCGCCGTCATTGCACTAACTGACGTGATGTTCGCACTGGATTCAATCCCTGCGATCTTCGCGGTAACGAAAGAACCGTTCTTGGTCATGACCGCTAACGTATTCGCCCTATTGGGCCTACGTTCTCTGTACTTTGTACTGGAAGGCATGCTGACACGTTTCTGCTACCTACGCCCTGCACTGGCGTTCATCCTAAGCTTCATCGGTATCAAGATGCTGCTTATGGAAACCGCGTATGCTATCCCAACCGTGATTTCTCTTGGTGTGATCGTGCTGACCATCACCATTGCAATCGTGGGTTCATTGTGGAAAACACGTGAAGTCAAAGTGAAAGCGTAATCACATTACTTAATGTGAACCACGCATAAATAAACAAAAAGCCCCACTTCGGTGGGGCTTTGTTTTATCCGTTGACCATGCTGTACAATTAATTAGCGTTAATAACGGCGATAATTCTTCAACGTCGAGAACTTATCTTCTACCGGCTCGCGAATCGGCCTGTCGTAGCCATAAATGTCTTCACGCATCTGGAGTACATCATTTTCATCCACCCATGCCGTCACGTACGTGAAATCAACATCAATTTTTCTCGGTAAATTGATGTTATCAATCCCTTCCGTTTTCACTAAATGCTTATAAGACTGCGTGCGACGCTGGTAATCCAGAATGTAATCCGCCAATTCTGCCGCTTTTTCGACCCTTACGCACCCAGAACTCAGGTTACGTTTAGTGCGGCCGAATAAACTGCGCGCGGGAGTATCGTGTAAATAGATCGAATAGTCGTTCGGCATCAGGAATTTCACATTCCCCAAGGCATTCGTCGGCCCAGGTCCCTGCATAAATTCATACGGGAAGGTTTCAGGATCAACCGTGCTCCATTCGATCTGCTCCATCGGTATTTCGGTGCGATCACGCCAACTATGGATAATCGTCATATTTTTACGTTGCAGATAATCCGGCGAGGCTTTCACGCCGGGGATCACATCTTCTTTCTTGATGGTTTCCGGTACGTTCCAACGAGGATTCACCACCATGACACTCAGCGCCGACGAAAATAAGTTGGTTGGTCGTGCCGTGCGTCCGACAATCACTTTCGATTCAAAAACCACTTCATCTTTGTGGGTGATCTGCATGTGATAGTCAGGAATATTGACGCGAATACTTGGCCGCTCTTCGCCTGTTGCCCCAAACTGATTGCGATGGAGGTTCAATGCGATAACGCGTGCCACGTCATGGAATGGCAAAGCGAGTTGCCGTGCGGTAGCCGGACCGTACACTCCATCGACCTGTAAGCCGTTACGCTTTTGAAAACGCTTCAGTGCGGCATGAACGTGACCACTGTTGGTCACCACCGTTTCCTGCTTTAGCCAGTCGTACTCAACCTCGGGCAAGTCGCCATGTTGATAGAGGATAGCGAGCACCTTCTGGGCATCAGGAATGATCTTCCCTTCTTTCACTAACACTTTTTTTGCGGGCACATAATCATGCTCAGGCAGTTGCTGATAACGCTTAGCCTGTTCCAGACTGCGCTGGGTCGTGGTGAATGCGGCTTCATCCGCCCGCAAACTCATCATTAACGCTTGTTCATTGGTGCCAAACTGCGGCATCGTGCTGGCAGGCCCCATCGATAATGCGGCCAACATTTGATGATTCACTTGCGTCAAGGTTTGATGACGGAAAAGGATGCTGGGTTTTTTCGTCATTTGCTGCATCAACACCTGATACACCAAATACGAGTCAGTCGCGAGAATATCAAAACCACGCTGGTCATGCTGCGCTTCGAGGTATTCTAACTCCATAATGCGCTCTGCCATGCCCGGCATGAGTTGTGCGTAATCCAAGGTTCTTAAGCGTGTGTACAAGGCTTCTCGCAGTTCAGCGTTTTGCCACAACGGCATAAAACCATTCGTGGCATAAATGCGCTCTATCGGTTCGCTGAAACACAGCGCATTAAGATTATTCAAACAAAGCTGCTGATAACTCTTCAACGCGTCTGGGCGCACTAAACCTACGGCTAACCGTTGTTCCGATTGGATACTCACCGACGCTGTAATCGGTACAGCGGGTTGAGCAGATGCATCACTCACGGTATTCGTGGGTTGAGCTTTCACACCGAAGGTAGAAGCACACAGTGTGATGGCTAAAGACCCGAAGAGGTTGACCGGACGTAAACTAGAGCGGGTGCAAAACATTACAAACTATCCTGAGCTGCGAACATTGACCTATATGAGGCTCATCCCTGAACGGGGCATGATAATCAATGCGGGCTATCGCTTCTTCGACGCACTACGCATAATATTAGTTCTAGTCAAAATAGTGACATAATGACAATTTTGTAACCTAAAATATTGACACCGTTATAAATTAAATTTTCTAAGTCACTCCCAAAAGCCTGCCCGCCTCCTAAATACCCTGCAGTTTTATGTGATCCACACATCGAATTTCCAATTTGGAAATCAACAAAGCTATTATTTTCACTTCAAGAAATCACAGCAGATCGAGTATCTTAGTACCCATAATCAATACGTGGTTAATAACATCATGACACAAGATAAATTTAAACAAATCATCACCCATCCAACCCTTTCTCCTAAGCAAAAATCAAGCTACCTTGCGCTTGAAGCGGATGCGAGCTTGGACTATCTCTCTGTTTCTGATGCCGTCACACAGGCAATGAAAGACGCGGTGTTGTGTGACATGTTTGAAGGTAACGCACCGTTCAAACCACGTTATGTCCTACCTGATTACGCTAAATTCCTAAAGCAAGGTTCTGAATACCTTGAATTGGCGCCGGCAACGGATTTCGATGAGGCACTGAACAACCTTACGATCATTTACCACCATGTACCGTCTGTGACGAACATCCCGGTTTACCTTGGTCAGTTGGATGACGTGCTATTGCCATACGTTGGCGATTTGAGCGATGAAGCGGTATACCGCAAACTGCGTATGTTCTGGATCATGCTTGACCGCACCCTGCCAGATGCCTTCATGCACGTGAACATCGGCCCAACAGACAACATCATCTGCCGTACTATCCTGCGCGTTGATGCAGAGTTGAAGCAAGTTGCGCCTAACCTGACATTCATGTACGACCCAGCTGTTACGCCTGACGATCTACTGCGCGTTGCCAACCAGAACATCTGTGAGTGCAGCAAGCCACACATTGCTAACTTCCCAATGCATGCTAGTGCTTATGATTCGCGCGGCTTTGGTATCGTGAGCTGCTACAACTCACTGCCATTGGCAGGTGGTGCGAATACGCTAGTGCGTATGAACCTGAAGGAAGTGGCAAAAAAAGCCGATTCAAGCCAGCACTTCTTCGACAGCGTACTGCCACAGTACTGCACAACCATGTTTGAGTTGATTGACGCACGTGCAGCGTTCTTGCACGAAGAGTCTGGTTTCTTCAACAGCTTCCTTGTGACGGAAGGCGTGATCGATGAAGACCGTTTTGCTCCAATGTTCGGCATCTTCGGCATGGCTGAAGCAGTCAACACCCTGATGGAAAAAGACGGTGCAGAAGGCCAATACGGTCACGCTGATACCGCTAACCGCTTGGGTCACAGCATCTCTCGTCGCTTGAGCGACATTGTGACAGCAACACCTGTAAAATACGGTTACAACGGCCGTGCTCTACTGCACTCTCAGGGCGGTATCAGCCTAGATGTGGATGTGACACCGGGCGTACGTATTCCTTACGGCACAGAACCGGATCCAGTGAGTCACGTACAAGCATTGGCAGAACACCACCAGTACTACACATCGGGTATCAGTGACATTCTGACCATTGATGAAACCGTAAAAGCAAACCCAGAAGCGATGTACCAGCTATGTAAAGGTGCATTGGCTATCGGTTTCCGTGAATTTACGGCGAACGTACACTCCAATGACTTGATCCGTGTAACGGGTTACATGATCAAGCTATCAGACATTGCGAAATTCAAAGAGCAAGGTTCGCGTACTAACACGACCGGTCTGGGTGAAGAAGCGGCTGCGACAACAGGTATCCTGAATCGCGCACCACGAGTTGTGAGTCATGAGCAAGCACCACGTTTCTGCGACGGTCAGTAAAATACTCAACTTCTCATGCGTTGACGGGCCTGGCAACAGGCTCGTCATCTTTCTGCAGGGGTGTAACTATCAGTGCATAAATTGCCATAACCCACACACGATTGGTGTGTGTAACCATTGTGGTGATTGTGTTACACCGTGCCCTGCAAATGCATTGCGCATGGAAGAAGGAAAGGTTAAATGGGATGCCAGCCTCTGCACACAGTGTGATCTGTGTTTGACGGTGTGTCCTAATCAGTCGAATCCCAAAACACAGGTGATGACGCTGGATGAGATTTTAGGGTTGATACGCAAGCAACACTTTTTCCTTTCGGGGATCACAGTGAGTGGCGGCGAAGCAACCTTACAACTGCCCTTCATTGTCGCGCTCTTTAATGCGGTAAAAGCGGATGACGAACTGAAGCATTTATCTTGCATGGTAGACAGCAATGGCAGCTTAAGTGTGACGGGATGGGAAAAACTCTTACCCGTGCTTGATGGCGCCATGATTGATTTGAAAGCGTGGCAGGAAGAAACACATCGCTGGTTAACAGGACGCAGTCATCACCGAGTGATGCAGTCGATTAACCTGTTAGCGGCGCAGGATAAGTTAGAAGAAATTCGCTTATTACACATTCCCGGTATCACGGACTACGACAGCGAAATTGATGCTGTCAGTACATACCTGCATACCCTTCCACCGCGTACAACGATCCGCTTAAATGCGTTTCAACACCATGGTGTGACAGGCGAAGCATTAACGTGGGATGTTTGCAGCAATGAGGCCATTAGCGCCTTTGCGATGCAACTTGAACAACGAGGCCTAACGGTGACCTATCGCGAACCGCTTGGCGGCTAGTTTTCGCAACTACACGTCGAAACATCAGCGTTAAACTCGCTTAACGCTGCTTTACATTAACGGAATACTTCACCGTTTTCGCCTTCCGTACTATTACGGGAGGCGTTTTTTTATGCACTATTCAGTGTTCGCACATCTTCGCTAAATCAACAACCCCATCAGCCTTATCAAGGCGAATCATGCGTGACTGTCTTCAGCAAAATGCCCTTCTACTTCTACAGGCTGCTGCGAGGCATGGGCAACCTCCACGATTTGCTCATACAACCAACGTTGTGCTGGGTCATTCATGCTTGGCTGATGCCACACCAAACTGTACGAGACTTCCCCGTAATTGAACGGCAGGGGTTTAATTACTAACCCTTTCGCTTGTAACGCCACATCAGCCCACTGACGAGAGCAGGTAAACAACAATTCGCTATGATGACACATGACTGCTGCACTGCCGAAATCCGGCACAGTGACCGCGATACGGCGTTTATGGTGCTGCTGTGCCAACTGCATTTCAAAGAACGGGACATTCAAATCGCCGTCCATGATGCTGACGTGGCCATAATGCAAATAGTCTTCCACCGTCATGGGCAGATCCGCCAACGGGTGATTCGGGCTCATCAAACACACCATTTCATCATCCAGCAGGGTTTCCCAGACCAAATTGGTGTTGGCACTGGGTGGCTGGCTTTTATCATGGGGCAATAAAATGAAATCCAACTGCCCTTTTGACAGGCTGTCGAGTCCCATAGTTTCTCGGGACCAAATTTCCAACCGCATACCGGGCGCGGACTGCAACACGCGGGCTGTTAGCGTTGCTGCCAGTAGCTCAAACGTACTTTCGCGCATTGCCAACGAAAAGCGCCCTTGGTAAGACGCGGGATCAAACGCTTCTTGTGTCAGCATCTGATTCATTTCATTGATCATCTGGTGCACAGTGGGCCCTAAGCGACGCGCAAGCGGGGTGGCCACCAGCTGATTGCCATGGCGGTAAAAAAGCTCGTCATTTAAGCTCTCACGCAACTGGGTCAGGGTTTTACTGACAGAAGAAGGGCTTAAGCAAAGTCTCTCCGCACTGGCCGTCACACTGAGGGTGTCCAACATGACGTGAAGCGTCACAAGGTGCTTCATACTGATTCGAGAAAGTTTGATTAAATCCATAGTCGCTGCACTGGTTATCGTCGATAAAAAAAGCCAGTAGAACATTCTACTGGCTTGTTTAATAATAAATAAATCTGAATATGCGTCAAATGATGATTAACGCACGCCATGCAGAAATTCTGCACGCGTCGCGGGATTACGCTTGAAAATCCCACCCAATGCGGTGGTGGTGGTCACGCTGGTTGCGTCCATCACACCACGGGCTTTCACGCAGTAGTGAGTCGCATCAATCGTGATGGCCACATCGTCGCTTTCTAGCAAGGTTTGTAATGCCACCAGAATTTGTTGCGTCATGCGCTCTTGCACCTGTGGGCGCTGGGCAAAGAAACGAACAATACGGTTGATCTTAGACAGACCGATGATTTTGCCGCGTGGAATATAGGCCACTGTCGCTTTACCGTCGATGGTCACCAAGTGGTGCTCACAGGTACTGGTCAAGGTAATGTCTTTTACCCGCACCATTTCATCACAGTTCATTTTGTTTTCGATGACCGTGATTTTCGGGAAATTGGCGTAGTCTAAGCCAGAGAACACTTCGTCAACGTACATCTTCGCGATGCGATGCGGGGTTTCTACCAAGCTATCATCCGACAGATCCAAGGAAAGCAATTCGAGGATCTCACGCATGTGATACTCGATTTTCTCTTTTTTCTCTTCGCGGCTAACGACTTTATCAGTCATCGGCGTTTCAAGGCCGCGTTCAATCAGTGCTTGGCGCACCAGTTGCGCAGATTCGCTAAATGCAGTCATTCTCTTCCTCCAACTCGCTGGGCTTGTAGAGCAAACATTGAGCATTATTAAATACTTAACTGTTTAAAAAAGCGTGCCAGCCATATTTCAGCCCGCAGGATACCTGTAATTGAAAAGAATTACACCACGAATTTACTCAGGTATTAGTCCTCCTACCCTTTTTTTGTCATAATAATGGCTATAGATAATAAGAAGATGTAGACGGATACCACTATGGGATGTTGTGACGCGCCAGGCTTGATGCCGGTTGAAAAGGCTCTGGATAAAATTCTGGACCAAGTAAAACCACTGGATACCGTAAAGACCGTTGCCCTCTCTGATGCGATGGGCATGGTATTAGCGGAGGATATTCATTCACCAATTAATGTGCCGCCTTTCGCCAATTCTGCGATGGACGGCTATGCACTGCGCAGTGCCGATCTTGAACACACCGATACCCTCGACATGGCCGGTAAATCGTTCGCGGGCGTACCCTTTGAAGGAACCTGCCAAGCGGGTCAATGCATTCGTATCATGACGGGCGCACAAATGCCGGACGGGACGGATACGGTGATCATGCAGGAAGAAACGGAAGCCGATGGCAACGCCATTCGCTTTACCACCAAAGCCCCTCACGGGGATAACGTTCGCCCGATTGGTGACGATGTGGCGCAAGGCGACGTAGTGGTTGCGAAAGGCAACCGCATTACGGCCCGTGAAATGCCTCTCTTAGCGTCACTCGGCGTTGCAACGCTGCCTGTCTTTGCCCGACCGACGGTGGCCTTTTTCTCGACCGGTGATGAACTTCGCCCTGTGGGTGAGCCTTTGGCTGCGGGTCAAATCTACGACAGCAACCGCTACGGCATCCGTGCGCTACTGGAAAAGTTTAATTGTGATGTGATCGATCTGGGTATCATCCCTGATTGCCCTGAAAAATTGCGTGAAGCCTTCACGACGGCGACACAAGCCGATGTATTGGTGACATCAGGCGGCGTAAGTGTCGGTGAAGCCGACTACACTAAAGACATTTTGGATGAACAAGGCCAAATTGGTTTCTGGAAAATCGCGATGAAGCCGGGTAAACCTTTTGCCTTTGGTACCATCAACAACACATGGTTCTGCGGGCTACCGGGTAACCCTGTTTCGGCCATGGTGACACTTTACCAATTGGTACAGCCTATGTTGGCAAAACTGGCCGGTCACAGCCACTACCAGCCACCAACGCGCTTAAAAGCGAAAGCCACCAGCGTATTTAAAAAACGCCCTGGCCGTGCTGATTACCAGCGTGGTATTTACCAGATCAATGCAGAAGGCCAATTGGAAGTCGCGACAACCGGCAACCAAGGTTCTGGCGCGTTCAGTTCGATGCATCAAGCCAACTGCTTCGTCGTTCTTGAACAAGAGCGCGGTCGCGTTATGCCCGGTGAATACGTGACGGTTGAACTGTTTAATCACACGATGTATTAAGCCCGTCTTTATTAATCACAGGCTCATAACCGTCTTTGCAAACACACAACGTGGCACGGTGGCTACACACTGGCGCCACATTGTCGTCTTTGATACAACACCATGAGACAACACAACAGGAAGAACCCCGTGGTAGAACTTACCGATGCGGAAATGCTGCGCTATAACCGCCAAATCATTCTGAAACAATTTGATTTTGAGGGACAAGAAGCCCTTAAAGCCTGCTCGATGCTGATTTTGGGGGCGGGGGGATTAGGGTGTGCATCTAGCCAATATCTGGCGGCTGCCGGTGTCGGCAAGCTCACCTTGATTGATGATGATAAGGTTGAAGTGTCGAACCTACAACGCCAAGTATTACACAACGACAATACCGTAGGTATGTTAAAAGTGGACTCCGCCAAACAAGCGCTGAACACGATTAACCCTAACATCCAGATCGAGACATTCGCGCGTCGCTTGGGTGATGAGGAACTGCAGGCGTTAATCGCACAGCATGACCTTGTGCTCGACTGCTGTGATAACGTAGATACGCGTAACCAACTTAACCGTTTGTGTTTCCAAACGAAAACGCCGCTCATTTCAGGGGCTGCGATTCGCATGGAAGGCCAAATCAGTGTGTACACCTATGAAGACGACGCCCCTTGCTACCAGTGCTTGAGTGCCCTTTTCGGCCAGCAGGCATTAACGTGTGTGGAAGCGGGGATCATGTCACCGGTTGTCGGTATTGTAGGCGCAGTACAAGCAATGGAAGCGATTAAAGTGGCCAGTCAGTTAGGTCAACCGCTGGTAGGTAAGATCCTGATGTTGGATGCGATGAACATGGCCTGGCGTGAAATGAAACTGAGTAAGCAACCAAGTTGCTCAGTATGTAGCTCAGAAGCTTGAGTTCACGCGCGGATAAAACATGACAAAGAAAAAAGGAAGCCATAGCTTCCTTTTTTATGTTGTGTGCATTGTTACTCATGCGATTGACGCTGGCCGATTACTCGAGGAAATTATCAAAAATAGGCGTCAAACGGATTTCAATACGGCGGTTGTCTTGACGACCAGACGCTTTCTTATTGTCTCCAATTGGTGCACTTTCACCAAAACCGAACACACCAACGCGCTTGCTGTCGACGCCGTAAGTGGTCAGTAAGTCTGACACTGACGTTGCACGCTTGGTAGACAATACGCGGTTGTACTCATCAGAGCCCACGCTGTCGGTATGGCCACCGACAAAAATACGTGAATCTTTCTCATTCACCAAAATACCAGAAAGCTTTCTTAGTACATCTTCACCTTCTGCACGCACTGTTGCACTGTCATGATTAAAGCTCTGATCACCTTTCAGTGTGATCAAGACTTGATCGCCTTTACGAGCAACACTGCCGACATCACGGCCGACGACCGCTTGAACATCACGAAGACTCTGACTTAAAAACGCATCCACTTTCTCTTTCGAGACGGTTTTCGTCTTTGTCACCACTTCTTCACTTGTTGACGCACACCCTACAACAAACAGGGAGAATAAAAATACCCATACAACTTTCATTTAAACACCACGCTAAGAAAAAGCAAAACCCTATGAATAAATGACTTTATCAAAAGGCGCTTTCCACATCTGAGCGAAAAAGTAGAGTATGGAGATACTTCACAATCAAATTTGCAAGCGAATAGCGGATTCTTTCAAATTGTGCCGAATTACTATTTCTACTTCACATGGCGTGAAATGATAAAACCCATTTCCTCTCAACAGATACAGTCAGTCATATCAATATGGACCACCCAGAGTGTAAGACGGCTCACGTTTTGAGGACTTATCATGTTACTTATCAAAAATACCAATGTATTCAATGGCAATGATGGCACCCTGCTAGAAGCAGTCAACATCGTCATCAACAACAACCGGATTGAAACCATCAGCCACCAGCCTATCAACGAAGCTGGCTTTGAGCAGGTTATTCATGCTACAGGCCATACTGTGATGCCCGGCTTGATTGATGCACACGTTCACATCTCACTGTCCGCCGCACCACACGTACTCGACACCATGACCCGTGAAGAGATAGCGATCCGTTCTGCCAAGGTGGCTGAAGGCATGCTCATGCGCGGCTTTACCTCCGTGCGGGATGTGGCCGGTAATACCATCGGCCTCAAAACCGCCATCGACAGTGGCTATGCCGTCGGCCCGCGTATTTTTCCTTCACAGGCGGCCATTTCCCAAACCTCTGGCCATTCCGATTATCGTCAGAATCGCGGTCAGCAACGCCTGCGTGGCCATGAAGATTCACCGCTGATGAAAACCGGGGCTTTCACCATTGCCGATGGACGCGCCGAAGTGCTTAAAGCCGTACGAGAACAACTCTTCATGGGTGCTTCACAAATTAAGATCATGGCCGGGGGCGGCGCATCATCGACCTTTGATCCGCTGGATACCCTACAGTACACACTGGACGAACTGAAAGCAGCGGTCGAAGCGGCCTCCGATTACGGCACCTATGTCGCGGCGCATATCCATACCACACCCGCCATGAAGCGTGCAGCCGAAGCCGGCATCATGTCGTTTGAACACGCCACTATCATGGATGATGAGATTGCCCAGATCATAAAGGAAAAAGGCATTTTTGTGATTCCGTCCTATTTTACATCGTCACTGATTGCTGAACGTAAAATTCCATTGGGATCAGAGTCGCTCTATCAAAAGACCGAACGTGTAGGGAAAGCCATGCTGAAATCCGCAGATCTAATCAAAAAGTACGAGATCGACAACCTCTGCTTTGGGACTGACTGCGTGGGCGACTTAGGCGTCCATGCCACTCAGTCACACGAACTGGCGGCCATTGAGCAGGTCTTTGATACGCTTACCGCCTTGCGCATGGCGACCTCTAACTGTGCCAAGCTGTTTAACTTGTCAACGTATCAACATCCGTACCAGGACGGCACATTGGGTGAAATTGCTGAAGGGGCTTACGCGGATTTACTGATTATTGAGGGCAACCCTCTGGAAGGTGTGGCCTGTGTGGTAAATCCAGAGACCCAAAAAGTGATCATGAAAGACGGGATTATCTATAAAAACACACTACCCCAGTGATCAGGGAACGAGGATGATATGACCCCCATGGTATGACCCCATACTCTAATGTCTACGTTCATACCTGCCACAGTAAAGAGCCGACATGATGTCGGCTCTTTGTTATGTAAATACGATTAAACGCGCGGCATACAGTTATTTCTTCATATACAGATCGCGGGTATAGCGCGGTTCTGATGCATTGGTGGTGGAATAGCCCCCGACTTTAGTGTTTTTCAGTACTGATCGCGTGTAGTGATAAAGCGGAATAGCAGGCATAGCATCGGCAAAAATCCTTTCCGCTTGCTGGTAATACTGATTACGGACAGCATCGGTCGGTGCCTGAATCGCTTGTTTCATCGCGTCATCGTAAGCGGCATCTGACCAGCGGGCGTAGTTCATCCCTGTCGATTCAAAGTAAGATAAGAAAGTAGAGGCTTCATTGTAATCCCCCATCCAAGCATAACGGGCCACGGAGAAATCTTGCTGACCCAGTTTCTGCAAGAATGTTTTCCACTCTTGATTCGCCAAATCAACCTTTGCCCCCAGTGTTTTATTCCACATCGATGACATCACAATGGCTAATTTCTTGTGTGATTCCGACGTGTTATACACCAATTCAAAAGACAGTGGCTTAGACGGCCCATACCCGGCTTCAACTAACAAGGCTTTGGCCTGTTTATTCCGTGCCTTTTGACTGAGTTCACCCCATGCCAATACCGGCGCCTCAAAACCATCCACGGACGGCGGGGTTACCCCATAAGCCGGGACTTGCCCCTGCCCTAAAATGGCTTTTGTGACAATGTCACGATCAATGGCATAGGCTAACGCTTTACGCACGCGTGGATCATCAAACGGCTTCTGATGCACATTGAACAGATAGTAATAGGTGCCCAACGATGGCATGGTCAACAACTCATCGGCTCGCTGTTTTTTAATCGCATTGTATTGCTCAAGTGGGAATGAGGAGGTGATATCAATTTCACCGGTACGGAAGCGATTGTACTCCGCCGTCAGATCGGCAATCGGTAAGTAAGTCACCTGCTCGATGACTGTTTTATCGTTGTTCCAGTATGTCGGGTTGCGCTCCAGCACAATCCGCTCGTTCAATGTCCAATGTGTCAGCTTATACGCACTGCTGGTGACGATGTTTTCGGGTTTTGTCCACGCATCACCGTAGGTTTCAATCGCGGGACGGTACACCGGAAATGTGGAGTCATGCGTCAGCATTTTCACCAAATACGGCACGGGGCGATCAAGCGTGATCTGCAAGGTTTTCGTATCCAGCGCCTTCACCCCTAATTTATCCGGAGATAGCTGGCCTTTGCTGATCTTGTCTGCATTCAAAATATGCGCGGTACTGTAATACCAGGAATACGGTGTGGCTTTGTGTGGATCGATAACCCGCTTGAAGCTGTATTCAAAGTCCATCGCCACAATAGGCTCGCCGTTTGACCAACGAATGTTGTCACGCAAATGAAACGTATACACTTTGCCATCGGCTGACGTTTCCCAGTGAGTCGCCAAAGCCGGAATGATCTCCCCTTCCGGACTTTGCGTCACAAGGCCTTCAAACATATCTGAAATCACGCGCGAACTGGCGGTGTCCGACGAGTATGAAGGATCGAGCGTCGGCACTTCATCACCATTCCCCCGAACCAACTCCTGCACTGCCGCCAAGGTGACGTGGTCCGGTACATCTGCGGCCCATGTTGGGGCGACAGCAAGCAGCGCAACCACCGCTGCAATAACCGTTAGCTTACTTCCTTGCATATTTTATCCTTCCTAGATACCTGTTACTCATCAGTTAATTATTAACATACCGCTTAACTTCACAACACGATAGTCTAACAGGCACAAAAAAGCCGGTGATTAACACCGGCTTTTTCTTAATTTGAGTCTGTCACCACGGATCAGTTGTCGTTCAAACGGATACCGTCACGTTCAATCACGATCATGCCCTGCTTATACAGACCACCGATAGTTTTCTTAAACGTTGCTTTACTGGTACGGAACTCTTTGAAAATTTCATCCGGTGACGATTTATCACTCAGTGGCATGAAGCCGCCTTTACGCGCTAACGTGGTGAGTACTTTATCTGCCAAATCGTCCACTTTCGCACGGCCTGCTTTTTGCAGTGACAGGTTAATTTTGCCGTCTTCACGGATCTCTTTCACGTAGGCTTTTAGCTTCTTGCCCGGGAACAATTTACCGAACGATTCTGTACGGAATAACAAGCCCCAGTGCTGATCTTCAATCACCGCTTTGTAACCCAACTCACTCGTTTCTGCGATCAAAACCTGCACTTCTTGGCCTACCGTGTAGTTGGCGGGCGTTTTGTCCAAGAAGCGGTTGAATTTGGTTGAACCCACGATACGACCAGACGCTTTGTCGGTGTACACGCGTACCATAATGTCTTGGCCTTCTTCCAAGCGGCGACGCTGCTCACTAAAAGGAACAAGCAGGTCTTTGTCTAGGCCCCAATCCACAAAAGCACCGAAACTACAAATACCGACAACACGCAGCAGCGCAAAATCACCCACTGTGGCGAACGGCTGTTTAGTGGTCGCGATGATTTCATCGTTTGAATCGAAGTAAATGAATACTTCAAGTTGGTCACCCAGATCCGTACCAGAAGGAACGACAGCTTTCGGCAGTAAAATATTACCGAAATCCTCTCCACCATCAAGGAATACGCCAAATTCAACTTTCTTGACGACCTCTAATGTGTTGTATTGTCCAATTCTAATCATTATCTCGACACTCTCTGGGTAACTCGAACTGCTCGGTGCGCTATGCACCGAGCAGTAACAAAAATGTGATCACGCTCAACGTCATCGTTAGGTCGCGCATTATACGTGATGTTCCTCTGCCATGCCTGACCTATCTTCAATTATTTGTCTGTTTTTCACGCTAATAAAGGGACGATGGGAAAATACCGCTGCTAATAAACGGCTAATTCATCTAAAATTAGCCCACTTCTGCATGCAAGCACAATCGTAAACACGATACTGTACGCGTTGTTTATTCTATCAGTCTGTTTACCGAGGTTATTGAGTATAGTGATCACTGTTGAAAAGAAAGACGGCCACAAGCTAAAAATTTCACACGTCATTCAAGAAACAACCAACAGAGAACTGGATCTCTATATTTTCGTGCCTGGCGAATTGGGGCTGAGCCGGCATATCATCACGGAAGAAGAATTCTTCCACAATGCCATTGTGGGTAAACGTACCTACTACAGTGACATTAACCATTTGCCGCTAGTACACAGCCGCTTAGCCAGCCGAGGAAAACTGTCGACGGAACAGTATCGACTCAGTTTGAGCTTGTACGCCTACCAGTATGCGCTCGCCCTTGAAAAAACGACGCAAATGCTGCTCGACGACAAAGAAGAACGTTCGCTCGAAGAAGTGGAAGAAGTCGCGCAACTGACCATCCGTATTCTTAAGCGTCTGCGTCGAAATGTGCCGAGCGATCAAAAGCTGCACAAGTACTATGAAAACGTCGACAACTACCTCTCTTGGTTTACCGAACAGAAGTTATTGGAGTTAGTGGCGCACCTGCCCCGCAGCAGCGATTACAGTGACATTAAAACCTTGTTGCTCGACATTTCTGCCGCCGAATCTGCACACCGCATCGAGTTAAAGTACAACTCCAGCAAAGCCATGGATGACTTAACCCGTATGTCAAACAAGATGCGCTTATTGCGTCGCTTGATTGAATACCCAGTTACCATGAAAGAAAAAACCACGGAACTGGGTCAAAACACCCGCAAAGTGGTCACGGGGTTCGCCGCCGGTTTTGTGATGATTTTCGTTACCTTAATGCTGATGAAAGCCCGTGGTGTGCTGGGTGATATCACCGCCTCCTTCATTCTGGTGCTGTCGTTTATTTACGCCGCCCGTGAAGTGTTTAAGGATGACTTGAAGGTTATGCTGTGGCGTTGGGTGCGCAAAGGCAAGCCAAAATGGCGAAAGCAATTTTTTGATGCCAACTCCAACCAATTGATCGGCCGTCAGTTGGAATGGATGGAATATCAAGCGTATAAAACGCTGGATAAAGAGATCCGTCGCGTGCGCAAGCACAAGGTCTCACAGCACGAAGAAACGATCTTACATTATAAAAGCACCACCCGCATGTCGCCGACGAAGTTCTTAACCGGTTACGAGCAAACGCGTGAATCCATCATTTTGGATCTTCGCAGCATCACCAAGCTGATGGAAAAAGGGTCACAGAAAATCTATCAATTAAAAGATGGCCAAGTCGCGAAAGAGTCTGTCGAAAAACGCCATTTGATCAACCTGATCACGCGCGAAACCGACGAAGATAAAACCGTGCGTATCCAACGTTGGAAGATCATTATGAACCGTTCCAAAATCGTGGATATCGAACCGATTGATGTAGATAAATAACGCACTGACTGTCGGTCAATAGCCCTACTTTCTCTACGTTGTAAGCATCGCTCAAGTTGTTATGCTTAAAGGGATCATCACTGTTGTTGAGCCCTTTATGAAAACACTGTCCCAGCTAATTTGCCACAATACTTATCGCCAACTGCCGACCGCTTTTGGCACGCCGGTGTCACCACAACCGTTGGATGCCCCTTTCTTGGTGCATGTGAATCCGCACGTGTGCGAATGGCTCGAACTGGATCCGCAACAAGCCCATACCTCCTACTTTGTCGATCTGTTCACCGGTAACGCTACCCACCCAACCTTTGACCCCATTGCAATGAAATACACGGGGCACCAGTTTGGCCAATACAATCCCGATTTAGGGGATGGCCGTGGCCTACTGTTAGGGGAAGTGTTGACCTCAACCGGTAAAAAGTGGGATCTCCACCTCAAAGGTGCAGGCTTAACGCCTTACTCGCGTCAAGGTGATGGACGGGCGGTATTACGTTCAAGCATTCGGGAGTATTTGGCCAGTGCGGCCATGGCAGGACTCGGGATCAACACCACCCATGCATTGGCACTGCTTGGCAGTGAGACACCCGTTTATCGAGAAACAGAAGAACGCGGCGCGACCTTGGTACGCGTGGCAGAAAGCCATGTGCGATTTGGGCACTTTGAATACCTGTTTTACACCCAACAACATGATGAATTGCGCCTGCTGGCTGACTACCTTATTTGTCATCACTTCCCGCACCTCGATAAGCAAAGCGATCAAGACGCTATCGCAGGCGAAGACGCGAGTAGCAACGAAGCTATTAACAAAGAGGCAATGAATAACGAGGCAATAAATAAAGAGACAAGCCGTTATGCGTTGCTGTTTCAGGAGATCGTCACACTCACCGCCACCATGATTGCAGACTGGCAAGCCATCGGCTTTGCCCATGGTGTGATGAACACCGATAACATGTCTGTGTTGGGACTCACGTTTGACTACGGCCCTTATGCCTTTATGGATGATTACGATCCATCCTTCATCTGTAATCATTCTGACTACAGTGGCCGTTATGCCTTTTATCAGCAGCCATCGATCGCCCTGTGGAATTTGTCGGCACTGGGCTACGCCCTCACCCCACTGCTGAGCAAAGCAGCCACTGATGATGCACTCAACCGCTACGAACCCACGTTACAGAAAGCCTATAGCCGCAACATGCGAAACAAATTGGGCCTCGTGCTAGCCTTAGACCAAGATACCGCGTTGTTTTCGGCCTTATTTACCCTACTGAAACAGCAGAGCGTCGACTACACCCTGTTCTTTTATACCTTGTCACAGATCCCCGCGGATGCCCTTGCAACGTCCGGCGATGATTTTGCCTCGTTGATCGCCAATCTCGCCCCTGTGCAAGCGTGGCTTCAAGACTACATGGCACGGGTACAACTCGAACCCCAGTCGGATACAGAGCGGCGTAAGTTAATGCAACAGCATAATCCCAAGTTCATTTTGCGCAATTATTTGGCTCAGCAAGCGATTGAAAAAGCCGAGCGGGGGGATTACAGCATGATTGATGACTTACTCACCGTCCTGCAATCTCCTTATGACGAGCACCCCTCTTTAGCACACCTTGCTGAGCGGACACCGGCTTGGGGCAAAACCCTGGCAATCAGTTGCTCTTCATAATTCATCCAACTCGCACATTAATTCTTCGCCGTTTGTGCGAGTCATTTCACGATTTCCTTATGGCACTTTCACAATATGAGATAATAAATCAAATATTTGATCTGGCTTGTAAATTTACAAGTCAGACCCTGTTAGATTTCGTCGCTTACAATAAAAATTCAAGCGCTCACTGTCTTTGGTCTAGGGATTTATGAACACTCAACGTATTGCGAGCTTTGAATGGGGACGTGTCGCTGCGCTCTGTGCAGTCATCACTCTTCACACTCAAGCTTTTCTCACGACACCACTCATTAACGAAAAACCGTGGATCGGGATGATTATTAATCAATCCTGTCGATTTGCCGTCCCTTTGTTTTTCTTGTTAGCAGGCTATTTCATCATGCCAAAGTTGAAACGCGCCCCTTGGGAAACGTTTCGTCAATATGCAGCGCCTCTGCTCACTGTGTGGGTGTCATGGAGCGTCATCTACCTGCTCATGCCCTTTAACTTCGCAACAGTGATCGAGCAAGGATACCTCGCTGAGCGCAGTGGCTATTGGCAATATTTATTAAGCAACCCACTCAATACCCTCTTTGAGGGCGGCCTGGTGCATTTATGGTACATCCCCGGCTTGCTGTGTGGCTTGGCGGTGATGGCGCAATTGTGCAAAATGGATCAGCAAAAATGGCTACTGCCAGTGGGGATCACGCTGTATGCTTATGGACTATCTGCGGGTAGCTACGAACCGATTTTCATGACGGAATCACCGATCTTTACGCGTAACGGGCCATTCTTTAGCACTCTGTTACTCACGATCGGCTTTACGTTCCGCCACCATAATATTCATGCCTCTAAACCTGTTGCGATTATGCTGGCGGTAGTCGGCATGATGATGCACTTTGCTGAAGCCTTCTTCTTAACCCGTTATGACATGCCGTTTGTGGAACATGACTACCTGATCGGCACGCCATTCTGGACGGCGGGCATCTTCTTGTTCTTAGCCGGTAACCGAACGTTAGGCACATCAAGATTTGTCTCTCAGCTCAGTCAGCGTACCTTGGGCGTCTACCTGTGCCACCTCTTGGTTTTGGTGGTGCTAATGAATCTGCTCCCTCTGCTCGGTTTACACATTCTCATTGAAGACGTACTGGTAATTGTATTGGGCATTGGCCTGTCATTTGGTTTCGCGACATTGATTGAACGCAGCCCGTTCAGTCCATGGCTTCTGCGTCCACGCACAAAGCCGGCAGCCGAACCCCACACACCCCAAAGCAAAACCCAAAGTCACGGGGCGTAGATTAGCTCCCATCTTGAGGCTATTGCCCTAACATAAAAAAACCAGCACTCGCTGGTTTTTTTATGCGTGTCAGTGATCACCACCGCTTGGCTGCTACGAGCTACGAGCTACGAACATAATCAGAAAATCAACAACACGTACTACAGCTAAACCCCACTCGGTCTCCCTTTTCTGCTTTATCCAGCATATCCATTGCGTGGTTTGAAATGGATAAATAGGCATATTTCATCCACACCACGATTGCTTTTATGGCCTTCTTCTCTGAATGAAATTCCTCATAGTTTGATCAAGATGGCTAAGATATGAATAAAAGCAACACCGTTCAGAATAAAAAACTAAGCTATATCACAAGTTTGGTTTATTCCTGACGCCTTTTGGGCTATCTTTACGCGTCGTTAATTTTTGTAATACCGAGATAGGCAACTGCTATGCCCATGAAAACAGATGAACTTCGCACCGTTAGCCTTGGCCCAATGCCAACGGCCGCAGAGGTGGAAGCCGCTTACCCCGTCACTGATGCCATTGCGGATCACATCGCACACGCTCGCCGTCAGGTTGAAGCCATTCTAACCGGCAATGACAGTCGTCTACTTGTTATCGTGGGTCCTTGCTCTGTGCATGATCCTGATGCCGCTATCGACTACGCCAAACGTTTGCTCGATGTGCAGGCACAATACAACGATCAACTTTTCATTGTGATGCGCACCTACTTTGAAAAACCCCGCACCGTTGTGGGTTGGAAAGGCTTGGTGTCGGATCCGAACCTTGATGGCAGCCTGGATTTAGCCAAAGGCCTGCACACCGCACGCAAACTGCTGGTGGACATCAACCGCCTTGGCATGCCAACGGCCACTGAATTCCTTGATATGATCACCGGTCAATATCTGGCGGATTTGATCACGTGGGGTGCCATTGGTGCACGTACCACAGAATCACAAATTCACCGTGAAATGGCATCTGCCCTGTCTTGCCCTGTCGGTTTTAAGAACGGCACTGACGGTAACATTCAAATCGCTGTGGATGCGATCCGTGCGACCCGCGAGTCACACGTGTTCTGTTCACCATCGAAAGACGGTGAGATGACCATTTACCGTACATCAGGTAACCCTTACGGCCACGTGATCCTACGCGGCGGTAAGATGCCAAACTACCACCGTGAAGATGTGGCTGCCGCGTGCGATACGCTGACGAACTTTGCCTTGCCTGCACGCTTGGTGGTGGATTTCAGTCACGGTAACTGCCAGAAACAACACAAACGCCAATTGGATGTGACTGCGGATATTTGTCAGCAGATTGTCTCAGGCAGCACACACGTTGCCGGTATCATGGCCGAAAGTTTCATTGTTGAAGGCAACCAAGCGGTTGATATCAACAATCTCGATGGATTGACTTATGGGCAGTCCATCACCGATCCGTGCCTTGCTTGGGACGATACAGTAACAATGTTGAACATGCTGGCGGATGCCATCGCGACGCGTCAGTCATAATCACTATAATAAACGGTCTCATCCCGCAGGTTGAGACACAATATAATCATCACTGTTTTAGATAGTAATCATTTAGGATTTAGCCATGCCATCTTTTGATATTGTTTCTGAAGTTGATAACGTAGAACTGAAGAATGCTGTAGATAACTCTGGCCGTGAACTCGCGACACGTTTTGACTTCCGTAATGTCGATGCCAGCTTCAGCCTAAGCAAAGAAGTCGTCAAAGTGTCTGCAGAGTCTGATTTCCAGATCAACCAGATGATGGACATTTTCCGCGGTAACTTGTCAAAGCGCGGCGTTGATGCGAAAGCGATGGAACTGAAAGACATCGTTCACTCAGGCAAAACCTTCTACCAAGAAGTGGCTTTCAAACAAGGCGTAGAAAGCTTGATCGCAAAAAAAGTTGTCAAAGCGATCAAAGACGCAAAAATGAAAGTGCAGGTTGCGATTCAAGGTGACAAAATCCGCGTAACCGGAAAGAAGCGTGATGACCTGCAAGGCGTCATGGCACTGATCCGTGAAGGTGATTTCGGTCAGCCATTCCAGTTTGATAACTTCCGCGACTAATTCCTCGCGTCGGTTTCACCCCTATTGAAAAAGGAAAAGCACTGTCTTTTCCTTTTTTTTTCTTCTTTTTTTGTCATGCCCCTTCACATAATCACTGGCGATACTCTGACCATACTTTCTGATATTTGTGCAAACAGACGAACAAACAATGGAAAACCATAGGTATGGTATGGATATTCCCCTATAATCCGCCCTCCTATCTAGGGTTCAATTTGTCGTTTAAAGGTTTTATTAATTAGAGATATCGAGCAGACATGACCCACTAGCGATGTACTCGCATGGAATTGCACCGAAAGATAACGGACATCAACGAAGCCACTTGACCGCTAAGCGGACTTCTCTCACCACTCGCCTTTGCCATGTTCACCTTTGAATGCAGCGATTTAACGCCGCATCCTGCTCATATTCCTTTGTCATTGAATCATTCATGACAAAGCATGGAAGATACACAGCGAGAACCCTTTGAAGGTTATATAAACGATACCTAAAAAGGAGATGTCCATAATGGACTCTGTGAAAAACAATACTGCATCATCTGCCGCTAGCGATAAAAAGCTTGGTTGGAGCAAAAGCGATACAGTATGGGCGCTAGGCCTATACGGTACCGCTGTAGGTGCAGGTACACTATTCCTGCCAATTAACGCAGGTGTGGGCGGTTTGATCCCACTTTTGGTCATGGCTATTCTTGCACTACCAATGACCTACTATGCGCACCGTGGCATGACACGTTTTGTCCTTTCGAGCTCTAACCCAGGTGCCGATATCACTGAAGTGGTAGAAGAACACTTTGGCGCTGGCATGGGTAAAGTCATCACTCTGCTTTACTTCTTTGCGATCTACCCAATTTTGCTTGTATACAGCGTGGCGTTGACCAACACCGTTGAAAGCTTCATGCAGTTCCAGCTTGGCATTGAGCCACCAGCGCGTGCGGTATTAGCTTTTGTGCTGATCGTTGCCCTGATGGCGATTGTTCGTTTAGGCGAGCAACTTATCATTAAAGCCATGAGCGTATTGGTATTCCCATTCGTTGCTGTATTGCTGATGCTGGCAATGTACTTGGTGCCTTACTGGAACAGCTCGATCTTCGATCACGTTATGCCAGCTGAAGGCGGTATGACAACGGTACTGATGGCAGTTTGGTTGATCCTACCGGTGATGGTGTTCTCGTTTAACCACTCGCCTGTAATTTCATCCTTTGCGGTAGCAAAGCAGAAAGAATACGGCGAGCAAGCTGAAAAGCAATGTGCACGCATTCTTGCACGCAGCCACATCATGATGGTTGTCACTGTCATGTTCTTCGTGTTCAGCTGCGTATTGAGCTTGTCGCCTGCGAACCTTGCAGAAGCAAAAGCACAGAACGTTTCTATCCTGACGTACCTGTCTAACCACTTCAACACACCGATGATCGCATACGCAGCCCCGATTGTGGCTATCATTGCTATCACTAAATCTTTCCTTGGTCACTACTTGGGTGCAAGTGAAGGCATGAATGGTCTGATGCTGAAAGTAGCACGTGGACGCGGTAAAGAAGTGAGCAACAAAACGCTGAATACCATCACTGCGTTGTTCATGTTGCTTACAACATGGGCAGTAGCCACCATCAACCCAAGCATCTTGGGTATGATTGAGAGCCTTGGCGGTCCAATCATTGCGATGCTGCTGTTCATCATGCCGATGTACGCTATCAAGAAAGTACCGGCAATGCGTCAATACTCAGGCGCGATCAGCAACGTATTCGTTGTGATCATCGGTCTGATTTCTATGTCTGCGATCTTCTACTCGCTAGCACAGTAATACGTATCGATTACGCAAAAATGAAGGCGACCTTAGGTCGCCTTTTTTATGCATAAAAAAAGCACTTCATCAGAAGTGCTTTTTCAGTAAGTACGTTATAAGTGCCACGTCATGAAAAGGCCAGCTGCAAACGAGGTCCCTTCCATTGAAAAGCTTGATACTGCGCGCTGCTATTTGTACAGCGACCCCTGCCCTTCTGGACGGGTTTTAAAGCGACGATGCAACCACATGTATTGCTCAGGGGCTTCCATGATGGAACGCTCCACCGCCTTATTCACGTACGCGGCAGCGGCTTCTTCATCACGGTGCGGAAACTTATCCAGCGGTGGGAACACTTTCAAGGTGTATTGGCCTGAATCAGTATTTCGGATCATCGCAAAAGGCACTAACGCACAATGTGACGCATCAGCCAGCAAACTGGTCCCTGTGGTCGTGCACGCATCTTCAACCGCAAACAACGGAACGAAGGCCGAACGGTGACGACCATAGTCATGATCCGGGGCGTACCATACTCGCTCGCCCGTGCGCAGAGCATGCAACATCCCTTTCACGTCTTTTCGATCAAGCAGCACTTTATTCGACTGTAATCGACCGTGGTACTGAAAGTAATCAAAGCAAGGGTTATTATTGGGGCGGTACACGCCAATGCCCGGGATTTGTAGTCCAAATGCGCGGGCACCCAATTCTAAATTCAACGAATGCACTGCAATCAGCAGGACCCCCTTCCCTTCCGCTTCCAATTGATGGATATGTTCTAACCCTTCATAAGTTACATGACGCTGTACGCGAAGATCCGGCCAGAACCATGCCATGCTGGTTTCAAACAGCGCTAAGCCTGTATTGTCGATGTTCTTTTTGACAATTGCGTCACGCTCTTCGGGCGGCATATCCGGGAAACACAATTCAAGGTTACGAATAATGGTCGCTTTACGTGCTTTAACAAGGCGCATACCTAATCGCCCCACGACCTGCCCTAAGCGGAATTGGATAAAGTACGGCAACCAACTCAATAGGTACATCAAACCAACCATGAGTAACACTAACCAATAGCGCGGATGCAGTAATGACTTACTAAAAGTGGGTGCAATGAACTTACTCATACATTCAGATCCCGTTTTTCTTGTTATTCCGTATTCAATGTTAGCTGAATCAATACGTTGCCACACACATATTTGCATACGGAAAGCTATACGATATGAGTATATTATTGTCAGTTTTTTTTATTCTCAAGACGTTACAAAACAGTCCGCAGACTTTTCAGCTTGTATTAAGCCAACGATGAGATTTTGCTCACATATTAGTTAAACACGTTGTCAATACGTACGATATATACAGGGAAGCAGGAAGCAGGAAGCAGGAAGCAGGAAGCAGGAAGCAGGAAGCAGGAAGCAGGAAGCAGGAAGCAGGAAGCAGGAAGCAGGAAAAATAACCACACAAAAAAAAGAAGCAAGCGTTCAGCTTGCTTCTTTTTATCTCGTTTCAACAGCAATAACCGTAACGTTTATGCCGAATGCGGCGTCAGTTCTGGTTCTGCTTTCTCGTACAGCGACGGCTCACCTTCAGGGCGCGTTTTAAAACGACGGTGCAGCCACATATACTGTTCTGGGGCCTGCATGATAGAAGATTCCACAATCTTATTCACATACGCAGCGGCCTCTTCAGGCTGATCGCGCGGGAAATCGGCATAGGTCGGTGAAATACGGATCACGTACTGGCCAGAGTCTGACTCACGTACCATGGTGAAACTCAACACTTCACAACCACTGTTATCCACCAGCAAACTGGTGCCCATGGTCGTACAGGCATTTTCTACCGCAAAGAGTGGCGCAAACGTCGCACGACGTCGGCCGTAATCGTGATCCGGTGCATACCATACGCGGGCGCCATTACGCAGCGCTTTCAGCATGCCTTTTACGTCTCTTCGATCAATCAAGGTGCGGTTTGAGCGAGAACGCCCTTTATGCTGGAAGTAATCATAACAAGGGTTGTTATTCGGGCGGTATACACCGCTTGCCGATTTATGAATACCGAATGCACGAGCGCCGAGCTCTAGGTTCATCGAATGCACCGCAATACACACAACGCCTTTACCTTCACGCTCGAGTTGCTCCATATATTCCATGCCTTCAATGCGCACATGGCGATTTACACGCGCATCAGACCAGAACCACGCCATGGCCGTTTCAAACAGCGCCAAGCCAGCATTATCGATATTTTGTTTAATGATCGCTTCGCGTTCCGCTGTCGACATGTCGGGGAAACACAATGCTAGGTTTCGCTCAATGGTGAAACGGCGTTTTTTCATCAAACGCATGGCCGTACGGCCAATACCCTGACCAAGACGGCGTAGCCACGTATAAGGCAACCAACTGATCAGATACATCGTCAGTATCAACAACAGGGTTGGCCAATTGCGTGGGGTTAAAAACGTCCAAGAAAAACGAGGCGAGGTAGATTTACTCATAAAATAACCGCATTACATAAGCTCGAGAGGGAGTCATTGCGAGTGGCTATGCCACCAGTGTTGGGCTCGAATCATACGCTCTGCAGCACGAAAAAAATAGCAAAATCCACTGTCATATTTGGGAATAGGGTGTTCTCCCTAAAAAAAACTATCACACGTAATAAATCTCTGAAAAATTGCCCTCTTTTTGATGCAAAGATAAAAACAAAAACGGCTACTGCGGCCATTATTTCCACAATGAAGCAACAATAACCGTTTTTATCATCAAAAAACCGTGTCTACGACTAACTTTTTCTGCTCTCCGTGACACTAAAAGCCTTCCACCCCCTGCATGTTAGGTAAGTGGTGTGCTATCCCTTTGTGGCAGTCGATGCAGGTTTTTGACCCATCAGCCAGTGATGTGGAATGCTGCACAGAGGCACGTTGCGATTGTTGGGTAAAGTCCATATAGGTGAATTCGTGGCAGTTGCGACATTCCAATGAATCATTCTTCTTCATCCGCGTCCATTCCCTTTCCGCCATGTGCAATCGGCGCGCCTCAAATTTTTCTGGGGTCGAAATAGACCCCGTCATCCATGCCCACACCTCTTTTGATGCCTGCATTTTTCGCGCCATTTTATCGGTCCAATTGTGCGGCACATGGCAATCAGAACAAATCGCCCGCACACCTGTACGATTGGTAAAATGGATCGTCCCTTGGATTTCCTGGTAGACATTGTCTTTATGGCAACTCACACAAAAGGTTTCGGTATTGGTGAGTTCCATCCCTGTATTAAACGCCCCCCAGAAAATGATCCCAGCAATGAAGCCCCCTAAGGTCAGGAACCCCAAGCTGAAATACTTGGCTGGTGAACGCAACAGCGCCCACCATTTCTTTAACCATTGCCACATACGCCTCCTCCTTATTTCTCTTCATCGAGCAGCGTATCGAGATCGGTAAAGGTGGAGCCGACCAGAGGTTTTGCATCGGTCTGCACCACATGACATTGTTGACAGAAATACCGTCGCGGTGACAGCTCTGCCAGAAAATTACCGTCTCTATCCATATAGTGAGTGACACTGATCATTCTCGCCTGCGTTTCCTCTACGCGACTGCGCGCGTGACAGGCCATGCATTTGTTTACGTTCAAATCAACTTGGTAGTTGTCGATCTTATGCGGAATAAGCGGCGGTTGCATCGGGTAACTGCGCGCCGGGATCCGGTCGTTATTAATGGTTTTACTCATCAATGGTGGCTCGGGCTCCCCCTGTAACGCAAAGTGACGCAAGGTGGCGAGGTCATCGCTTTCAATCCCCCCCGCCGCCCCGACGATGGTGCTTACCCACATCAATAGAAGCAACGAAATCAGTCTGTTCATGCTCAGTCTCCCCTTATGCTTTCACCACTTTCACCGCACACTTTTTAAAGTCCGTTTGCTTGGATAAGGGGTCGGTCGCATCCAGAGTGACTTTATTGATGAGCTGACTGGCATCAAACCAAGGTACAAACACGAGCCCTTTAGGCGGCTTATTGCGCCCACGGGTTTCAACCCGCGTTAAGATTTCCCCACGTCGAGACACGACTTTCACTTCGTCCCCACGCCGCAGTCCGCGTTGTTTGGCATCATCGGGATGCATAAACACTTGTGCATCTGGGTACGCTTTATAAAGCTCTGTCACCCGTTGTGTCATCGAACCAGAATGCCAATGCTCCAGTACGCGCCCGGTTGAGAGCCACATATCGTATTCGTCATCCGGACTTTCTGCTGGCGGCTCATACGGCAAGGCAAAAATAATGGCTTTGCCGTCTGCATGGCCATAAAACTCAAATCCCGCCCCGGCTTTCACATACGGGTCAGACCCTTCGCGATAACGCCACAACGTTTCTTTGCCATCAACCACTGGCCAACGTAGCCCGCGCGTTTCGTGGTAACGATCAAAGGGCGCGAGATCATGGCCATGTCCACGGCCAAATTGGGCATACTCTTCAAACAACCCCTTTTGCACATAGAAGCCATACACCTGCGCTTCGCTGTTGGTGACATCTTTGGGGATGTCCTCGAGTGGATACGCATCAACATTGCCATTGGCATACAACACCTCAAACAACGTCTTCCCTTTATACGCGGGATTAGCCGCTAATAGCTCAGCGGGCCATACTTCATCCGTGGTAAACCGTTTGGAGAATTCCATGAGCTGCCAAAGGTCGGATTTCGCCTCCCCGGGCGCCTGCACCATTTGGTGCCACAATTGCGTACGACGCTCCGCGTTACCGTAGCCCCCTTCTTTTTCTACCCACATCGCAGAAGGCAGCACCAAATCAGCCGCTTGTGCGGTCACCGTCGGGTAAGCATCCGATACCACAATAAAGTTGTCAGGGTTACGATACCCAGGCAGCCCTTCTTCATTGATATTGGCCGCCGCTTGCAAGTTATTATTCACCTGTACCCAGTAGGCATTAATTTTTCCGTCTTTTAATAACCGGTTTTGCAACACCGCATGGGCGCCGACCTTCTCCGGTACTGTGCCTTCAGGCAGCTTCCAGATTTTCTCTGCGGTTTTACGGTGTTCAGGATTGGTCACAACCATGTCGGCCGGTAAACGGTGAGAGAACGTTCCGACTTCTCGCGCGGTCCCACAGGCGGACGGTTGCCCTGTCAACGAGAATGGGCTGTTGCCCGGCGTGGATATCTTGCCTGTTAGTAGGTGTATGTTGTACACCAAATTATTACACCACACGCCGCGAGTATGCTGGTTAAAGCCCATGGTCCAGAACGACGTTACTTTCACATTCGGATCGGCATACAGTTCGGCCAATTCAATAAGCTTTTCTTTCGGTACACCCGACATGTCACTGGCCTTCTCGACCGTATAGTCCGAGACAAAGGCCTTATATTCCTCAAAACTCATCGGCTCCGAGGCACCACTGTCTGGGTTTTTCGCCTTCTCCTGTAACGGATTATCAGGGCGTAACCCGTAACCGATGTCCGTCGCCCCACGTTTGAAATTAACGTGTTTACCGACAAAGTCCTGATTCACTTTGTTATTGGAGATAATGTAATTCGCAATAAAATTGAGGATGGCCAAATCGGTTTGCGGCGTAAAGATGATGGGAATATCAGCCAATTCAAAGCTGCGATGGGTATAGGTAGAGAGTACGGCGACCTTCACATCGGGATGAGACAAACGGCGATCGGTTAAACGGGTCCAGAGTATGGGGTGCATCTCGGCCATGTTCGAACCCCACAACACAAAGGCATCGGCCGCCTCAATGTCGTTATAGCAGCCCATAGGCTCATCCATCCCGAAGGTACGCATGAAACCCACTACAGCTGACGCCATACAATGTCGTGCATTCGGATCTATATTGTTCGAGCGAAAGCCGGCTTTCATCAATTTCGAGGCGGCATAGCCCTCATAGATGGTCCACTGCCCCGAGCCAAACATACCAATGGCTTCCGGCCCTTTCGCTTTTAACGTTGCCTTCCATTTCTCTGCCATAATGTCGAAGGCTTGATCCCAAGAGATCGGGGTAAATTCCCCATTCTTATCGAACTTGCCATCGGTCATCCGCAATAAAGGCAGTGTCAGACGATCATCACCGTACATGATTTTGGACAGGAAATAGCCTTTCACACAATTCAGGCCACGATTGACCGGTGACTTAATGTCCCCATGGGTCGCTACCACATGATTTTCTTTCACCCCAACGTTCACCGAACACCCCGTTCCGCAAAATCGACAAGGGGCTTTTCGCCAAGTGATTTTTGTTTGGCTGGCGTCCGTCACCACGTTACTGGCTATTGCGGGCAGTGAAATACCGGCTACCGCTGCTGCACTGGCCGCCGCCTGCGCTTTAAGAAATTTACGCCGAGAACACGTCATTGCTCCCTCACTTTACATCGTTAAATTATTGTATTGATCAGTGCAAGATGCCTATTTATGTCACCCACAGTGTCTTTCTTTCATCCTGTCACTACCTGCAAAAACCACACAAAGAACCCGTAACCGCCCACCACCGCGACAGCCAAAATCGGAAATAAAATAATGGTAATAAACAAGAAAGCTTTGAGCTCAGCACGGTGTCGATTGTCATCTGTCATGACATCCCTCCCTTTCACTCGATACTGTTAACTCTAGTTAGCTTCTGAGAAATTGATAACCCATTCAGTAAAAGCGCACCATCCAAGATGGCCTAACAATGCAACCGCAGCGTAGGATGAATGTGTTACCCTGACGGCTAACGAATTAACATTCCAAGAAAAAGGAAAAATGGGATGACAGTAAGCAAAACCAAAGCCAGTTTTTACAGACGGTTATATGTGGCGTATTTAATTGATCATGGCGTCGCAAACGTGCCAGGGATTATGTCTTATACCGGCATGCCACGAAGAACCGCGCAAGACACGATAAAAAGCTTGGCGGAGCTGGATATCAGCTGCCAATTTGTGCAGGAGGAAGGCGCACGTAACCGGAGTGGTCACTATGAAGTCAGTGATTGGGGGGCGATCAACAAACAGTGGATCGCCGATAACCTGAACGAGATTAAAACGCTGCTGGATTACCCCTAAGCCCCTTACTTATCGCTAAACACTTGCTATATAGGAGCACTTGTTATCGGTAAGCACAGGCAAAGGCCGACACAGGGCTGTTCACCCTGTTATTTTTTACCTTTTTCCATCATGGCTTTCAAATCCGCAAACGGATTGAATGTCGCCGCCACATGATCGTTATCACCGGCTTTTACCACGCTACCCATTTGGTTATCGTGCTCGGTGTACTTTTCATGCTCGTGATCATGACAGAACAAACACAATAGTTCCCAGTTGCTACCATCAGCAGGGTTATTGGTGTGGTCATGATCCACATGGTGGACGGTTAATTCACGCAGATTAGAATAAACAAACTCACGGGAACAGCGACCACATACCCAAGGGTATATCTTCAATGCTTTTTCACGATAGCCTTGCTCTTGACGTGCATAGGCTGCACTGGTTCCGCAATAGTCTGATGACATGTTCTCACCTAAATAGATAATATTTAACTCGCCGATATTAACTGAATTCTGCTTGAAGTGCCGTAATCTTGCGACAATTTCATGAATTCACTCACCGTTCCCGACAATTTGCACTAAAAATGAAGGGGAAGAAAAAGGAAATGGGGAAAATATCACAGCATATCACTCTGTTTATGTACTTATGACAGGGCTTTGTCAGTACGAGTTGCTGTTTAATTCACCGACAAGAATCCCAAATGGTTCAAATCGGTCAAAAAGTTCATGCGCAACAGTGTAATGCACCTTGATTATGATAATATTCTACCTAATTTGTGAATGTAATCTCACTTGATAGAGAAGACGGATTATGGCTTTTGATTTTTCTAAATTAACTGTGGATTTATCGGCAATGCCGACAACGATCGACATGGGGCATGCTTGGCTAGGTGGTTTATTGCTGGTCATGCTAGTACTTTACATCGCCAAGAAAGGCAAACCGGTTGAAATCGAAAAAGTCGTCGAAAAAGAAGTCGAGAAGATTGTCGAGGTTGAAAAACCTGTCGAGAAAATTGTCGAAGTCGAAAAAATCGTTGAAGTAGAAAAGATCGTAGAGAAAATCGTTGAGGTTGAACCGAAACTGAAAACCGCTACCCCTGATGCAGCGCTTCAGCTATTGTCGTTGCTTCAGCAGGAAGCGCGTTTTATCGACTTCATGCAAGAAGATCTGAAAGGCTTTGCCGATGCAGAAATTGGCGCTGCTGCCCGTGTGATCCACGAAGGTGGTCAGAAAGTCCTTAACGAATATTTCCGCTTTGCCCCAGTGCGTGACGAAGAAGAAGAATCACGCATTACGCTACCACAAGGCTTCAATGCCTCTGAAGTCCGCCTAACAGGTAACGTTGTAGGTGAAGCACCATTTACCGGCACCCTTATTCACCGTGGCTGGAAAGTTACTGACGTGAAACTGCCAAAATTGGCAGAAGGCCACGATGCGAAGATTGTTGCCGCTGCTGAGGTAGAACTGTAATGCAAGAGACACAAGAACACCGCTACAGTGTCGGTATCGACTTAGGTACTACACACTGTGTTTTATCGTATGTTGACCTTCATGACGAAGACGCCGCTGTCACTGTCATGCCAATTGCCCAACTGACCACACCGGGCAATGTGGAAGAAAAAGATCAACTGCCTTCTTTCATGTACCAAGCACATGAATCCGAATTGGCCGAAGGCGATACCGCACTGCCATGGAGCGCAAAACCGAACGCTATCGTCGGTGCCATGGCGCGTAACCTTGGCAGCAAGACCCCTATCCGTCTTATTTCAAGTGCAAAAAGTTGGCTTTGCCACGGTGGTGTTAACCGTCGTGATGCGTTCTTGCCGCTGAACAGCCCTGAAGAAGTGATCAAAGCCTCGCCTGTTGAAGCAACCCGCCACTACTTGGCACACCTTGCTGACGCATGGAATCACCAACACCCTGACTCGCCATTGTTTGAACAAGACGTGACGATCACGGTACCGGCGTCGTTTGACCCAGCAGCCCGTGATTTAACCGCTGAAGCGGCACGTGAAGTGGGCTTCAAGCACATGACGTTGCTCGAAGAACCACAAGCGGCGGTATACAGCTGGTTGAAAAACAACGAAGAAACATGGCGTGACCAGGTAACGGTTGGCGATGTGATTTTGGTTGTCGATATCGGTGGTGGTACAACGGATTTGTCTTTGGTGGCCGTAACGGAAGAAGAAGGCAACCTGACACTGAACCGCGTGGCTGTTGGCGATCACATCCTATTGGGTGGCGATAACATGGACCTAGCCCTTGCCTACCGCCTGAAGATGAAACTGGCGCAAGAAGGCAAGCCGCTACAACCTTGGCAGATCCAAGCAATCACGCACGCGTGTCGTGACGCGAAAGAAGCCCTATTAAGCGATGTAGAATTGGCGGCTGTGCCAATCGTCGTGCCAAGCCGTGGCTCTAAGCTACTGGGTGGTACGCTGCAAACAGAGCTGACACAAGAAGAAGTACAACAAACGCTGGTAGAAGGTTTCTTCCCGCGTACCGCGATTGAAGAACATCCGGTTGAAATGCAGCGCGGCGCCCTAACGCAAATGGGTCTACCATACGCACAAGATGCTGCTGTATCTCGCCATGTTGCGGGTTTCCTAAGCCGTCAGTCTTCTGCTGTCGACGAATTGTTTGAAAAATATGAGCAGTTGCACGAAGGCTTTATTCGTCCAACAGCGGTATTGTTCAACGGTGGTGTACTGAAGTCTGATCTATTGTCTGATCGTCTAATGGCGATCATCAACAGCTGGCTAACAACAGCGGGCAGCGACGAAGCCAAACGCCTGACAGGTCTGGATCTTGACCTTGCAGTAGCAAGCGGCGCGTCTTACTACGGCTCAGTACGTAAAGGTAAAGGCGTGCGTATCCGTGGCGGTATTGCAAGCAGCTACTACGTGGGTATCGAAAGCTCTATGCCTGCGATTCCAGGTATGGAACCACCAGTGGAAGCCCTTTGTGTGGCACCGTTTGGTATGGAAGAAGGCACACATGCCGATGTCCCAAGCCGCGAATTCGGTCTGGTGATTGGTCAGCCTGTACAATTTAAGTTCTTCGGTTCAACGGTTCGCCGTGAAGATCCCGCGGGTACACACCTTGATTGGTGGCAGCCGGAAGAACTTGAAGAATTGCCGTCTATTCAAGTGACATTGCCTGTCGTTGAAGGCCGTAGCGCCGGTGAAGTTGTGCCTGTTCGCTTAGCCTCACGTGTAACGGAACTGGGCACCTTGTGCCTAGAGGCCATTCCGACCGATGGCGGTCAGAAGTGGCAAGTCGAGTTCGACGTACGCGACAACTGATCCCCATCAAAACGGCGCCTAAGGGCGCCGTTTTTCTATCCCTCTCATTCTTCATGATGATGGTGTGATGACATCGACATCATTTGATACAAACGCAGACTGAAATCAAAGATTTATCTCCGCGAATATTGCTATACAGCGGTATACTATCGCTAAAATCGGTCATTCCGAATCGCTATACATCGAACGATCTGCTCTGGAGTAACGCATGCCTTCCCCTCGTTTTCTTGTTGGTATCGACCTCGGCACAACCCACACGGTTGTCGCCTATACCCCGATCTCTGACGACCTTGAGTCCAGTCCTATTACTATCTTTGAGATAGACCAGCTCATCG
Organism: Photobacterium japonica; assembly: GCF_050337005.1. Classification (NCBI taxonomy): domain Bacteria; kingdom Pseudomonadati; phylum Pseudomonadota; class Gammaproteobacteria; order Vibrionales; family Vibrionaceae; genus Photobacterium; species Photobacterium japonica. The sequence continues at coordinate 35,700 of NZ_JAKJSN010000027.1, forward strand.
CCCCCGGGGAAGTCGTCCGAAAGCCCTTATTGCCCTCTTTCCGTTATCACCCAGCCGAAGGCGAAATGGATCCCACGCAACTGGTCCTCCCTTGGGATCACCACCCAGTCAGCGGCGATATCAGCTACGCCATTGTCGGTGAATTTGCTCGTGAATTAGGTGCAAAAGTCGAAGGCCGTCAAGTCGTCAGTGCCAAGAGTTGGCTGTCACACACCGGCGTTGATCGTAATGAAGCGATTCTGCCTTGGTCCTCGAATGCCAGCGTCAATAAAGTCTCGCCAGTGGTGGCCAGTGCCAGTTACTTAAACCATGTACGTCAAGCATGGGATTATCACCACCCTAGCGACAAGCTCAATGAGCAAGAAGTTGTGGTTACTGTACCGGCCTCGTTTGATGAAGCGGCACGCGCGCTAACCTTAGAAGCCGCCAAATTGGCAGGTTTAGATAACATTCTGCTGCTCGAAGAGCCACAAGCGGTCTGTTATGACTGGTACGCTAGCCACAAAGCCCAAGCCGATGTGCTGTTAAAAGATATCCCCCTATTGATGGTGTGCGATGTCGGCGGGGGTACCACTGACCTCAGCTTGATTAAAGTCGGCACCAAAGAAGACAAACTGACACTGGATCGTATCGGCGTGGGCGATCACCTCATGCTGGGTGGTGACAATATTGACTTGGCCTTGGCTCACTTGGCTGAGCAACGCTTGCATGGCGCAGATAAAAAACTCAGTGCGGCCGCCCTATCAAAGTTGATCCAACAGACCCGCAAAGTCAAAGAGAAGCTACTCTCTGGCAACGCACCAGACACCGCGAAAGTGACCATGCTAGGTAGCGGCTCTCGCCTCATTGGCGGCGCTAAAAGCGTCGATCTTACCCGTGATGAAGTCCACAGCGTGGCGCTGGATGGTTTCTTCCCTCAAACCGACTTTACCGACCAGCCGAACCAACGCCAAGCGGCAGTTGTCGAGTTCGGTTTGCCGTATGCTGCCGATCCGGCTATCAGTAAACACATGGCGCAGTTCATTGATCTGCACGATACCGTGTGTCGTGAATCGTTCGCTGCGCAAGGGGTCAACATTTCACCGTCGCAACCGGCTATCCCTGTGGCCGTACTGCTTAATGGCGGTGTTTTCAATAGCCCATTACTGTCTGAACGCGTGCTATCCACGTTTTCGCAATGGCGCGGAAAGCCTGTCATTGAACTTAGCAACCCGCATCCCGACCTGGCTGTCGCGTACGGTGCAGTGGCTTATGCCAAAGCCCGCCACGGCGCACAATTGAAAATTGGCGGAGGCTCCGCGCGTTCCTTCTTCTTGGCGCTAGAAGGAAAGAAAAAAGCCAAGCAAGGATTATGCATCTTGCCCAAAGGGCTGGATGAAGGCACTGAAATTCGTTTAAAAGATCGCAAGTTTGCCCTGACCTTGGGCGAACCGGTCCGCTTTAATTTAATGTCATCCACGGATGACACCCATACCCAAGCGGGCGGCCTGTACACCCTCGAAGCCGACAGCTTTGTGGCGCTACCGCCATTCATTGCTACATTAGACGGCGAAAAAGATCGCGCTGACTTGGCCGCGAACCAAAAGGATCGCGAAGAAGTGACACTGGCTTGCCAGCTCACCGAAGTCGGTACGCTGCAAATCGAATGCGTTAGTACGCACGATGAAAACAAGCGTTGGAAAGTAGAGTTTGCGATCCGTAAAGACATCGCCAAACTCAATCAAGGCCAAGCTGGGGGTACATTGGCAGAGTCTGCCCTACCCGCGCACATGGACGATGCCATCGCATTGGTTAAACAGGCCTACGGAGGTAGCACGAAAAACGCCGATGCCAACACCATTAAAACCCTGCGTACTCAGCTGGAAAAATGCTTAGGTAAACGTGATAACTGGGAAACGCCGTGCTTGCGCGCATTGGCCGATTCTCTGCTCGAGAGTAAAAAACGCCGTCGCCGTTCAGATATCCATGAGCGAAATTGGCTAAAACTCACTGGGTTTGCCCTACGCCCTGGCTTTGGTTACCCCACGGATGAATGGCGCATGGAACAAGTGTGGGCGTTGTACCAGCATGGGGTCCAATCTGAAAGCAACACGCAAACGTGGAGCGACTGGTGGACATTCTGGCGCCGTATTGCAGGCGGTCTTAGCCAAGAGCAGCAATTGGTGATCTACAAAGACATCGCGAAATACATCAATCCCAGCGCCACGCGTGACAGCAAGCTAGCCAAAGAGATGCAGGAGCGCAGCTACGAGGATATGGTACGTTTAGCGGCATCACTGGAAAATATTCCGTTTGATAAAAAGCTGCAGTTGATTGAATGGATTTTTGGACGCTTACAAAAAACCCAATATGCGCAAGCCCATTGGTGGGCCATTGGCCGTATTGCGACCCGTAGTCCATTTTCTGGCAGTGCACACAACCTGCTGACGCCGCAACATATCGCTTTTTGTTTGCCTGAATTAATGGATTTTGATTGGCGTAAAGATCCCAACATTGCCTTTGCGGCCGTCATGATGTGTCGTATGACAGGCGACCGCACACTGGATGTTGATGACGCTAACCGTCAGGCAGTATTGAAGAAATTACAATTAAGCAAAGTACCTGAAAGCTGGATTGAGATGGTATCAAGCGTGAAGGTATTAACGGAAAGCGAGACAAAACGGGTGTTCGGGGATGCATTACCAACAGGATTACGCTTAATCGATTAAGGTTCTGTTAGGGTTCGGCTGGTACTCTCAAAGACATAAATGAGAACGAATTTGTTATACCTTAGCACTTTGCTTTGAAATTTTGTCTAGCGAGTATTATATGAACCGTACACAATACCAGATTATTGCGGATCGGATTTTTAAATCTGATAACCAGCGTGTCGCCGTCGAAGCCGTGATTTTTGAAGGCCTCTCAAGCTATGAAGCTGAAAAACGCTTTGACGTCCCTAAAGGGACTCTGTCACGCAACGTACGTAAGTACAAGCGTGAGGTTCAATATCTTCAGAATGTTGCTGCTGCATAGCTGTCACCCACGCTATCAATAGATACAAAAAAACGGAGAGTAATATGCTTACTCTCCGTTTTTTGTCTTCATCTTTATGTGCGATGACCGGCCAAAATTAACCGCTATCAGCTATCCAATCTCATTAATATCAGACTGCTTTGGTCGCATCATCACGACCGCGTAACCAGCAGGTCACAAAATACAATGCAATCCCCGCCACCAGCATGAAACCGTTCGCCACCGTACCAAATGCAAGGTATGCATCAAGCGATGAACCGCTGATAAGGATATCCACCGGCAACCAATAAATATCCGTCAATTGGCGGCCTAACTCACCGCTACCCGTGGCTTGGAAAAGCGCAATCTTTATAATGACGATCACAAACATCACGGTCAATAACGGATAGCGCGTCAACTGTGATACCACCAATAACCCACACGCCAATGGCAATAAAGCCAAACTCATCAGGGTTAATGTGCCCATAAACTGTCCCCAATGCAGCGCAATACTCGGTAATGAGATGTGCATAGACTGCATCATATCTGCCGGTAGCCACAGCATGGCCAGTAACCACACAACCAGATCAGAGAAGATAAGCAGGCAGGAGGCAATCAGTGGCACCACACCCAAAATAAAGATCAGCTTCGCCCCGACAGTTAGATGATCAGACACTGGCATGGAGCGCCAAAACATCAGGCTCCCTTCCTGCTTTTCTTTACGTAGCGTCTTTGGCACGTAAATCATAAACAAGATGAGGTATAACATACCAGCAATCAGTACATTTAATTTACCGATTAAGCCAGCAAAGCCATCTTGGGTTAACCCCCAATCAATCAAACCATTACCGCTTGATTGAATAGAAAATGTCACATTATCGCCCATCATCACAAAGGCAAAATTCAACACCGCAAACAGCGCAAGAAATAACGGCAGTTTAACGACAATACGATATTCCCATAATTCTTTTTCCAGCAAGGTCAATAATGTTTTCATTACGCCTCCTGCTGAATAGCAATGAAAATTTCAGCTAATGTCGGACAAGAAACCTCACCGAGCGTCGACAGTTTCTCTGGTCGAGCATTCTCGTAATAGGCCACCGCACCGTTCTCCCCCAGTTGCATAAATAGCGGCTTCGCCGTTTCTGCCATTTTCACTTTGTCCATCGGTACATCCACTTTGGCATAGCGTGCCGTGACTTGTGCCAGCGACCCTTCACACACCGGTTTGCCTTTCTTTAGGATCAGCACATCGGTCAGTAAATGGGCAATTTCATTCACTTCATGGCTTGCGATAATTAATGCGCGCTCCCCTTGCTGAAACCACGCCATTAACTGCTGGTAAAAACGTTCACGGAAGAGTAAATCAAGCCCTAACGTCGGCTCATCAAGAATAAGCACGCGCGCGTCTGATGACATGATCAAGGCTAAATGCAGTTGCACTTTCATGCCTTTAGAAAGGCGAGCTATTTTTACCTTTGGCTGAACATCGGTATTCGCAAGATATTGATACGCCCTGTCTGCATCAAATTTTGGATGCACACCCGCCATATATTTAATGATTTGCTTTACCGTCATCCATTCTGGCAATAAGGCCACATCGGATATATAAGCGAGATCTTGCACGATATTGACACGGTGTTTTTGTGGCTCTAAACCAAACACCGACAATGTGCCTTCATAATCATGAGAGCCAAGCAGACTTTTGATCAGCGTTGATTTACCGGCACCATTGTGACCCAGTAAACCCAGCACCTGCCCTGCTTGTAATTGAAGGTCAACACCCATCAATGCACGGAAGTGTCCGTACGACTTTCCCAGTTGGTGGGATTGAATCAAGGTTTCCACGGTATTTTGCCTTTTATTCACAAGCATGCGTGCCATTCATTCACGCACGTTTAAAGATTTATCCTAAACGCCGTCGGGTATATTGTCATTATCTCTGTTGATATCAGAGAGGGGGAAGTGTTAAGTGTCTCCCATAACAATGAACAATATCACCATGAAACGACATACAAGAAAAGTGCACCAAGATCCCTTGGCACACTAAAGAGGTAGGATAATTTATTCTGCCTGATCGCAGCGTGTTTATCAGGGATAACGGATAGCACAACAAAAGCGACACAAATAAGCCAATCTCAAACCGTATTGTCAAAGCAAGTACGTCTTGAAATAAGAATGCGCATAAAAGTAAGAAAAAGAATGTTTAGGAAGTTTTTCCTACAGGTCGCGTTTTGCTTTTATTGCTTGTCAAAAACAAGATAATTGACACGCCTTATATGCAAGCTATTGGGTATTATTCACCCTTTTCTAATTCTAGTAGCTCTTCAGGGTGTACGCCGTCTTTTTCCATTTGAGCAAGAATCTCACTCATACGTGCCTGACGCGCTTCATCTTTAAACTCATGAAGTACCGCAATAAGATTATTAATCTTGTGAATAGGCATACGCTTAATTACAGCCTTCTGACGACCCGGTACTTCATCCGCGAAATCAATCAGCATTTGACGGTAGTCAGCACGTTCTTCTTTCACTGAACCTGTTTTTGTATCAACGTTTTTTAACATTGCTGACAATGCTTTTTCAGCAGCTGCGAAATTATCCATGAATATTACCTCTTGAACCGAATACCATGATTGTGCGACAGGCTTAGCATAAGCCAATTAACAGATGTAATGCCGCACACGGCGATCGAAAATGATGACGAATAAAATTATCTCAATCGAGAGAGAAAATCTCTGTAATATTGAACCACATACGATGCAGATCACTGATTCGTTTGAAAGCAAGGGTTGTGGCAATAGCTGAAGACCACACAAGGCAGATGCGCCGATGATACCTCTTGTTTCCAAGTAAGTGAACTTAAATTTCATCGAATCTATCATCCACTGAATCGTACACTGAAAGGCATTGAGAGCTGCATATACCAGTAGTTTGGTTCAGAGTTTTCACTTTGGCAACTCAGGGTGTGCTACATTTAGAATAAAGACAATATACCCCTGAACTGACTCGCGAATCCCTGATAGGCACTCGTGTATACATAGACTCGTGTATAATAGGTCTCATATTTTGACTCTGATAATACATTGCCTAACTTCCATGCATACACTCATTCGCATCTTCATTTTATCCCTGAGCTATTTTATCGCGTCCCCAACTCTGGCCTCCGTAAAAGTAGACGGACACTTTACCGCGACAGACACCTGCCCGGTTTATCAGTCCATCAAGAAAAAAAGTAACCCCGGCTCCCACCACACCAAAATCGGGACGAAATATCAGACCTTGTTCCTCAATAAGGTTGATGGTGATTGGGTACAAATTCGCGTACCCGACGCGATACCTAACACGCGCTGGGTCAATACCCGCTGTGGTAACGCTGCGTTTACCCCCGTCAACAGTGGTAAGAAAAATGCTCATAATGGGACATCAGGCGCGGCTTCAGGCACAGATTCATCAAATAAAAAACAATGTATAACCAAAGGGTTGCATGATTCTTATGTGCTTGCTGTCAGTTGGCAACCTGGGTTTTGTGAACACAGTAACAGCAAAACGAAAAAGCCAGAATGTGTCGCTATGGCAAAAGGGCAGCGCACTATTCACAATATGACGCTTCACGGATTATGGCCTAATAAGCGTGCGTGTGGCATCAAATATGGTCACTGTGCACCCAATAACAAGATGTCGCTATCACCGAGCACTATCAGCACGATAGCCCCATGGATGCCTAATTTTTATTATGAAAAAGATTTTGGTGCTTACCAATGGAAAAAGCACGGCACATGCCAGACCCGTGAAGATGATGCGTATTTCTTGCTTGCAGCCGGACTGGTCAAGCAAGTGGACAGTTCACCGATCGGTGAATATATAAAAGCACACATGGGGGATTCCGTGACCGTGGTGGATTTCCAACGCACCTTAACCAAACAATTAGGTCGCGAAGCGACTCAGCGCATCCAACTTTCTTGCTTGAAAAAACGCTACCTGCAAGAAGTGCGCATTAACCTTAGTAACGATTTCGAGCGTTACTCTTCGCTGCAAGAAAAACTCACGACAGGCCCGACAGCCCGTAACTTCCGCGGTAATTGCTCAGCAACTATCCATATAGAAGAGTAATGGCAACAACCGATTGACCGTTTTTTGCGCAACACCCTGCCGCTAAATGTTGAATATGAGATGTCTGTATGATTTCTCATATTCCCTATCTTGCATTCTATTCGACCTCTTGTACACTGGGTCAATAAATTGCTAACGCAATGAATACAAAGCCCTTTGGCGGACATTAGCGCAGTTTGGTAGCGCACTACTCTGGGGGAGTAGGGGTCGCTGGTTCGAATCCAGTATGTCCGACCAAAGGGCTTTTTTGTTGAATGCTCACCAAAGCATCCCTCCTCTGTCCTTCTTCACTCTTTGCTGTTTTTTGACGACTTTTTTACACAACATTTTCAAATAATTAAGGTAGTATACTTAGGCTTACTGTCTATTTTTGTTTGTTTCTAGGTTTTTATGAAGCTGCTGAATTTTTTCCGTTTGAGTGCAGTGGTCTGTATTGTTCTGGTCGCCTCCATTTTACTGGTCGACCGGTGGCTTTCAGCGCAGGCTTCAACACGCATTTTTGACTCCCCAGCCGAGATCCCATCGCGTTCTATTGGCTTAGTACTCGGCACCAGCAAATATATTGCTAAATCCTTAAATCCATACTACCAATACCGTATCAATGCCGCCATTACCCTGTATCAGCAGGATAAAGTAGATGTCTTGCTGCTAAGCGGCGATAACGCCCATCGGTCATACAATGAACCGTGGACAATGAAGCGCGATTTACTTAAAGCCGGCATACCGGATGAGAACATTGTGTTAGATTACGCCGGATTTAGAACATTGGACTCGGTTGTCAGAGCAAAACGCGTCTTCGACGCCGACCACTTTGTTATCATTACACAACGCTTTCATTGTGAGCGGGCATTGTTTATCGCCGATCACAATAACATTGATGCCATTTGTTTAGCCGTGCCTGAACCTAAAGGCTTTGCCGGATTAAAAATTCGTACGCGCGAAGTACTCGCACGCATTAAAGCCATCATGGATATTTACATTCTTGATATGAAGCCAAAGTTTTTAGGACCAAAAGAGCCGATTACACCGCCTCAATCAGAGAGCACGTTATCTGAAAAATAACGCATGGGCACGTCTGCCGTCATGACAATAAAAAAGCCACTGTGATTCAGTGGCTTTCATTTATATACGATTATCATCATCGCATATTATTGTTTGTCTGCTTTCTCTGCCGATCCAAATGACCGCATAAACTTCGCACGCACACTACGCATGTGAGTCTGCGCATCACGCTGAAGGCGCTGTCGCATAACACGTTGTTTTTTATCCATTCCCTAGCCTATATTATAGTAATCATCATCCTTGAATGACCCTATAATAACCAAGCCACTCTATAAGCAGAATACGCGAAGAATAACAAATAAAAAGTATTGGACTCACATCACAAAAACGCACATCCCTTTTCATTCCTTGTAGATATGCAACCTGCACACCGCACGACATCACCAACCTGTTATGCGTATTTGAAATAACAATTAGATACGCTCACCCCATTAATTCTACTCAGCTCACAGCACTAAAATTTTTCAACACGAAATATCCACAATCAGAAAGCAGTCAATTAACAAAAACAAAACATTTGTTAGCCTTCACCGTGTTAGCTAAGGAAATACATGGCCCTACAATAACTATAATCAAGCAAAGGAATCACTATGACTACCCTGACCATGACAATACAAAAATGGCTGTTTGATAAAAAAAGCATGATATTACTCGCTGATATCGTGTTATTTCTCGTCCTTTTAAATACTTTACCGTTTGAAAAAAATGTTGTCACAGGCCTCAGTATTTTAGTCTTCATTGCTGTGCTCTGGCTGACAGAGGCCCTGCATGTCAGCATCACCGCTATCCTTGTTCCGCTTCTTGCTATCGGCTTTGGTATTTTTGAAACCCCGCAAGCACTCAGTAATTTTGCCAACCCCATTATCTTCTTATTCTTAGGGGGCTTTGCCCTTGCTGCCGCTTTGCATCGGCAAGAGCTGGATAAAGCCATCGCCGATAAGGTACTCCTGATCGCCAAAGGTCGCATGTCTGTCGCGGTATTCATGCTATTTGGCGTTACCGCCGTGCTATCCATGTGGATCAGTAATACCGCAACAACCGCGATGATGTTGCCATTGGTTCTCGGCGTCCTAAATAAAGTAAATGCGAAAAGCGAACGCAGCACTTACGTCTTTGTGTTGTTAGGGATCGCCTACTGTGCCAGCATCGGCGGGATCGCCACCATTGTCGGTAGCCCACCAAATGCGATTGCGGCAGCAGAGGTCGGATTGAGCTTTACCGAATGGATGGCCTTTGGTGTACCTATTTCATTGGTCTTGTTACCGCTGACCGTCTTCATGCTGTACATGATCCTCAAACCCAACCTGAAGCATACCTTTGAACTTGACCATAAACCTGTCACATGGAGCAACGGCAAGCTGATCACACTGGCCATTTTTGCCATTACCGTCTTCCTTTGGATCTTCAGCAAACCCATCAATGCCTTTCTGGGCGGGTTCAGTAAATTTGATACGCTTGTAGCCCTGTCAGCCATTGTCATGTTAGGGGCTTCTCGCGTTGTGCAATGGAAAGATATTGAAAAATCGACTGACTGGGGGGTGTTATTACTTTTTGGTGGGGGCATCTGCCTGAGTAACATCTTAAAAGCGACGGGGACGAGCGTGTTCTTGGCGCACAGCTTGGGGAGTTTCCTGGCACAAGCTGGCCTGTTCTTTACCATTTTGGTAGTCGCGGCCTTTGTCGTGTTCTTAACAGAATTCGCCAGTAATACCGCCAGTGCAGCTTTGCTAGTGCCGGTCTTTGCGACCGTAGCAGAAGCGCTCGGTGTTTCTCCGGTCATTCTGTCTGCCTTGATAGCAATTGCGGCCTCTTGTGCCTTTATGTTGCCTGTGGCAACGCCGCCAAATGCCATTGTGTTTGGGTCAGGCCATATCAAGCAAACAGAGATGATGAAGGTCGGAATTTACTTAAACCTAGTGTGTATCGGCGCCTTATCCGTGATGGCTTACCTGTTCTGGTAGTCAATTTTTCATCATCAAACATTCAAGTCCTACTCACCGTCCATAAACCAACAAGGTGGCCTCATCGCCACCTTGTTTCTTTTCTAGATTGAGACAATGAACCCAAACCCGCTAACCGTTATAGATCATCCGCCGGATAACGCACACCCATGATCTCTCGGGCTTGCGTAATAATCGCACTCACAATATGTGTACGGGTTAACCCAGCGTGTTCACTTTGCTTGCTCTGCACTAAACAGGCAAATTCCGCCGCTTCATACACCATCGCATTCTCATCTTGTTCAACCGTTAAATTCACTGCGGGTTCACCGCGACGATGCAAATGCACGCCATGACATTCCGAAATAAAATCGATCAGCAATGTGCCCTGCTCACCCTGAATCTCACTCGGGATATAACCATCGCTGACTTTGGAGTGGCTGATCGTCACATCAAAGTCACGGTAGTGCAATACCAGTGTGCCATGAGCATCGACGCCCGAATCTAATCGCACACCTTGCGCCGTCATGCTATTCGGCTCCCCAAATAGGCTAATTGCGGCACTCAATGGGTAGATACCAATGTCCATCAATGAGCCGTTTGAAAATGCCGGATTAAATGTATTCGGGTTTTCCCCCTGCAGGTACTTGGCATAACGAGAAGAATATTGGCAGTACGAAAAAGACACTTTCCTCAAACGGCCTAATTTTGGCAAGGATTGTTTGATCACGTCAAAATTAGGGGTATACGGCGTTTTCATGGCTTCAAACAAGACAACACCCTGTTGCTGAGCCAAAACGATAAGGTCTTCCACCTCTGCGAGATTAGAGGCTAACGGTTTTTCACCGATCACATGGATCTGATGATTCAGAAAAACGCGGGCCTGCACTGCATGCAGCGAGTTAGGGCTAGCAATGTACACCGCATCAACCTCACCCGATGCCGCCATGGCATCAAGGCTATCGAAGCAGTGCGTGACGTGATACTTTTGCGCAAATTGCTGCGCCGTTTCCATGGTGCGTGAATACACCGCATTCAGTGAATACTGGCCCGTTGCTAACGCAGCGCGAATAAACTGATCAGTGATCCAGTTGGTACCTATAATGCCTAAACGGATCATGCCTTATTCCTTCTCCTATTTTTGAGCAGTGTATCAAATCAACCTCGCGGTCATCGTAAAAATCGGCAATAAAAAAACCAGCCACAAGGGCTGGTTCTGTTTAATGCCGAATCAATCCATCGATTCGACGCGGTTTCGTCCTTGTCGTTTCGCTTTATACAATGCAAGATCCGCACGTTGGATAAAGTTATCAATAGTTTCGCCTGGAATGTATTCCGACACCCCGACACTGCATGTCAACGTGAGGCTACCTGACCATTGATAACTTTCAATGATCGTACGGATCATATCAGCGAACTCTTTGATCCCGCGAAGATCTGTCGCAGGACAGAACACGATGAACTCTTCACCGCCCCAACGAACAACAACATCTGTCTTTCTGGCGCGTAAGTTCAACACTCGCGCAAACTCTTTCAGGATTTCATCACCGACGCGATGACCATGGGTATCATTGATCTTTTTGAAGTAATCAATATCAATGTATGCCATCGAGAAGGCGTGACCGTTCAATTTCGAGAAGGCCAACACTTCCTTTAACCAACAGTCGACGGCATGGCGGTTTTGTGCTCCCGTCAAATTATCGGTATACGCCAACTCTTCAAATTTCAATGACTGCTCATGCAAACTTTCATTGGCATCTTTCAAGAATTCCGCTTTGGCGACCATTTCTTTCAATTGTACGTTCAAACGACGGCGTTCCACAAACAAGAAACAGGCGGCCGCTAATACCCACAATGCCATATTAATGCGTAGCAACAACTCTTCACTCACCCATTCACCGTAAAAAACCAAACGGTTCAATTGAAGGGTGTAATGCGCTTGCTTCACATAACTGCCGGTCGCAATTTCAATCTGCACGATGTTATTAAACTGCGGGCCCGAGGTTTCAATCGGTAGTTCATATTCCGCAATCCACCATGACAGCACCTGAAAGGCATCTAGCGGGATCACGGTTAAGCCCTGATCAATCCCGGGGGCATATTCGATGGCATTAAACTTCAGAGAGACCGGATCCTCTTTACTCGAATACGCCGGATCAAAGTTACGCAAGTAGATGCGAATACGTTCACCTTCCACTGCGCTAAAGTAATCCACATCAATACCCACTGAGTGGAAATTACTCAAGTCCAACCCTTGAGTGGTCTTAGATAAATCAATCGCAATTTCACAATAAGGCCACTGACCTTTGTCACCAATGTCACAATTCAATACCAATGATTGTCCATTAATATCTATTTCAGAAACGGTATTGCCACCTTGGGTACGGTCATCAATACACTTCACCGACGAATTTTTTGCACTGATGCTATATTCTTTATCGAAACCGCCTAACGCATAAAACAGATAGGAAAAAAAGGAAAAGGATAATAATGCGTAAGCAGTATGTCGCAAATGACGACGCAACTTATCCATTGAAATACCTACTCATGACAACTTCTTGACACCTAAAAAATCATGTAAATTAACAGAAACAACCAGTATCTGTACTTCACGCTATAAGCATATATTACAATTTGATGACATTATCAGAATGAATTGCACATCCCAAACAGTTTCTTGATACAACGAGATCGCCCCGACRATTCTTATTTATAATTATCTTATTTGTTGCTTATTTTCATTTGAAAAGTAACAAGCACTGCCGTAAGCAGCGCTTTTTGGTATTCGATACCCGTTATCGTGCTGAGTGACGGCCTCGATTTTTATGAATTTTATGTTTAGCCTTCGCACGACGTTTCTCCCCAGAACGACCACGGCGTTGGTTTTCTGGCGGTTCGATGGTTGGATCTGGCTCATAACCTTCTAACCACTGTTGCGGTAATTTTTTATCCAGCAAATCTTCAATGGCACGCAGCGCCCATTCTTCATCAATACTCATCAATGAAATAGCATGGCCCGTCATCCCTGCACGGCCAGTTCGACCAATACGGTGCACGTAATCTTCCGCTTGGAATGGCATGTCGAAGTTAACCACGTATTCCAGTTGTTCGATATCCAGACCACGCGCAGCCACATCTGTCGCCACCAGCACGCGTATTTTGCCTGATTTAAAATCGTCCAGCGCACGCTGGCGTGCCCCTTGGCTTTTATCACCATTGATCGAGGCCGCTTTGATGCCATCTTTGCCTAACTCTTTTGCCAGTGCATCTGAGCCCTGCTTGGTTTTGGTGAAGACCAATACCTGCTGCCAGTTACGCGAACCAATAAGGTAGGCAAGTAATTCGCTCTTACGGTGTTTATCCACCGGATACACCATTTGCTCAACCGTTACTGCGGTCGAGTTTGCTGGCGTCACTTCAATCAGCTTAGGATCAGTCAAAATATCATAAGCCAGTTTTTTCACTTGCTTACCAAACGTGGCGGAGAAAAACAGCGTTTGGCGCTCGACTCTCATGCGACGCATGATCCGTTTGATATCGTCAATAAAACCCATATCCAACATGCGGTCAGCTTCATCTAACACCAAGAATTCAACCTGACGCAGGTCCACGGTACCCACGTGTGCGTGATCCAATAAACGTCCAGGGGTCGCCACTAAAATATCGGCACCGGCTTGGATCGCCTGAATTTGCATTTTCATGCTAGTACCGCCGTACGCCACGGCCGTTTTCACCGCAACCCCTTGGCTGTACTGCGTCAAACTTTCATACACTTGCTGGGCTAATTCACGCGTCGGCGTTAACACCAAGGCGCGAATTTGTTTATTGCTGCGCTCAACGACGGGACGCGCTAACAGCTGGTGGATCAATGGCAAACCAAACGCCGCAGTTTTACCGGTACCCGTTTGCGCCCCCGCAAGGACATCATGACCAGCCAAGATCTCTGGAATGGCTTGAGACTGAACAGGGGTCGGCTCAGTAAAACCAATTTCGTTAATTATTTCAAYAAGTTGGCTACTTAAGCCCAAAGATTGGAAAGACATGAAAAGTTCCGGCGTAATATAAAGAGCCGGATTCTAACAAACTTACCCGCCAGGGAATACGAATGATGTGTTTTCGAGGAGAAAAATGTGCAGAAAAGAAAAAGCACAGTAGGGATAACCCATGCTGTGCTTTCATCAATTTCTATTCAATATCAAATCACTATCAAGGAGTGACTCAGCGACGAGCGCCTTATTGTTTGATATTCAGGAAGGCTGCGCCACGGACACCGCCCGCATCACCGTGCTTCGCTTTGATGATGGTCGGCACGCGAGACACTGACAACAGGTGCTTCGGCAAACGCTTCGGCATTTCTGTGTAGATAAGCTCGAAGTTTGACAAACCGCCGCCCAGTACCACAACGTGTGGGTCAAGACCGGTAAACAGATTGGCAAAACAAATCGCCAACAACTCCATGAAGCGATCAACGTGTTCAACCGCTTTCGCCTCGCCTTCTGCGTGGCGAGTGATGATCTCAACCGCTTTTAGCTTCTCACCGTAATAATGCGCGTAAAGCTGCTCAAAACCACGACCAGACAAGTAATTATCGATACAGCCTTTGTTCTTACAGCCGCAATCAAACAACGGGGCGTTTTCACCCAAGTGGAACCAACCGTCGATAGGCATACGGGTATGACCCAGTTCACCCGCCACGTGGTTTTTGCCTGAGAACACTTGGCCATCAAACACTAAGCCGCCACCAAAACCCGTACCCAGAATCAAACCCAGTACCGATTTTTCGCCTTGCAGCGCTTCGTCCCACGCTTCTGAAAGCGCAAAACAGTTCGCATCGTTATCAATCGCAACACTGCGACCTAAACGTTCTTCCAGATCTTTACGTAGGTTACGTCCCATTGCTGCGGGAATGTTAGAGGTCAATAAGGTGCCATTTTCCGCGTCTTCAATACCCGGAATACCGATACCCACATGACCTTCACACGCAAACTCGTTGTCTGCTTTTTCAATGATTGAAACCAGGGTATCAACCAGTTTGTTGTAATCGTCACCCGGTGTAGGTACGCGCTCCGTGGCCACTCGCTCTAATTTTTCATTAAACGCACCAAATTCAATTTTGGTTCCACCTACATCAAAGCCGTAGTACATCCTGCACTCTCCGATAAAAATCATAAAAAAACAAAACTGAAAAAATTATCCACAGTTCTACACCTACAGACTGTGACCAAACACTAATTTAACGCTGTTTTACTATGAGATTTCTCGCGTTTGTTGAAAGAAACGTCATTTCTTTGCAGAAATGACGCCTTCTTTGTCATTAACTTACCAATGTAAAACGCTATCGCGATCAATTACGCATACGTGGCCATGTAAGATTGAAGCTGCGAAATGCTATTGTGATCCGGCAACAGGCGGTTCATTTTTCCAGTAATGTAGTTCTCACGGAACACATCAAACCAAAGGTCCAGCACGTCCGCGTTTTTCTGCTCGCCATACAAGTCAATAATACGCGCAGCCACTTCCGCAGTGCCCAATTGATTCTCTTTCGAGGCTTCACGCATTTTATAGCGTGACGGCTTCTCAGGGCTAATTGATAACACGGGGAAGTGATTCAGGTACGGGCTCTTACGGAACATTTTTTTCGCTTCCGCCCAGCTCCCGTCCAGCATAATGAACAGTGGACGCTTACCGTCTGCAAGGGTCACGGTTGGGGCAACACGCTCCGGCTCTGCATATTCCGCAGGGAATACCACATACGGCTGCCATTGCGGATCGGCCAACAGTGCCAGCATGTCCGCATTCGGCTCTGTGCGTGACCAAATATAGGCATAAGTGTCTTTAAACAGGTCTGCGATCAAACGCCCTGTGTTGCTCGGTTTAAGCACTTCATCATCGTACATTACCAGCAAGAAGGCCGCGTTGGAGTCTATCTCTGGTTTATTGGCACAAATACACAGATGTGTACGTAACATGCAAAAACCACAACGCTCCACTTTCCCTCCGCGAGCAAGAAAAGGACGGGTAGAACGCGCAAGGCGCTCATCATATAAAGTATGGACAGCATGTATACGCATAACGATTCAACCAAATACAAAAAACGCCAGCATTGTACTGGCGTCAGGGGGGGTTGCAATCATTATTGATAAACGTCGTACCCACCTTTCCGTATTTGGCACGCGTTAAGGCGGGTATGGGGGCGGACGTTACCGACAGATTTCAATCAGAATTACGCCGGCATTAATGCGGCTTGCTGGCTGATGGCGGTATCAAATAAATTTTTAACCAAGCCAATATAATCTTCAAGGAAGACCACTTGCTCATTGGTCGGGCTGCGTGACCACGCCCCTGCCAGCACTTCACTCAGATCCGCCATCACCGCATCCGCTTCTTGCATTAATTTGAAGCGTACATCAGGATGCAAATCCGGATTTTGGGCAAACACGGCCATAATATTGGTCGCAATCATATCCATTACTACATCTTCCACTGTCTCGTCACAGACATCAGCGGCCGGTTTTTCAAACAGTGACAGGTGCTCGGTAAAATACTCGATCAGTGCGTGATAACCTTCAGACTCTACAACCATGGTACAACTCAACTCTTTTTACTGACTAAACCTAACTTATGACTATTGCGAGCGAGGCAAGATACTCTCCGCCTTTTTGCCCATCATCATAAGCCAATATAAACATGCATTCGCAACACGCCGATGCGCTACGCCATTGAGGACATATCCGTCTCGCTATTCACACCCGCGATATAATGGACGGCGCTTTGGTTACGTCCACTCTTCTTCGATTTATACAACGCCGCATCGGCACATTCTAGCCAATGCTCATAGTTTTTTAACCGAGGAGACCATTCACAGATCCCCAAACTAATTGTGACCTTCACGTCCCGTACATCGACCGTCACGGCATCTTCTTCGACACGTTGACGTAACCGTTCAGTAAAGCACAGTGCCAGCTCAGCCGTCGTTTGCGGCAGAATAATACCAAATTCTTCCCCCCCATAACGGCCTGCCATATCGCTTTGGCGTTTGGTACGGCGCAATATACTGGAAATATTTTTAATTACCGCATCACCGATCACATGCCCAAAGGTATCATTCACTAATTTAAAGTGGTCAATATCAAACATCACCAAACTGGCCGGCTGTTGGGTTTTATGGCAGTAGTCGAACGCATCGGATAAACAACTTTCCCAATGCCCTCGATTGTACAACTGCGTCAATCGATCCGTCATACTCAAGTGTGTTAATTGCGCGTTCGACTCCCGCAGGTGATTCTTACTTTTCGCTATGTCCGAGACATCCGTTAACATCAGACAAATATGGGTAAACGCCCCCTTCCCTGATTTTAGCGGCGTTAGTATCAGATTTTGATACATCGATGACGAACCGCCAGTGATAGGACTGAAATTGCTGAACTGAAACACATGCGGCCGATCTTCCCAGCAACTGAAAGAGCGAGTGCCTAATTTAAACGTGGACTGAATTTTATTCTTCAACCACGTTTCAGGCAAATCAGGTACCACTGAAAACAGATTTTTTCCAATGATCTGATCATCACTGATCCCACTGTACGCCTGCATGAACGTATTCCATGACAACACCCGATACGCCTTATCTAACATGACCACCCCAGCGTCTATGTTGTCAATAATTTGCATCGTAAGATAGCTATCAGCAACGCCTCCTTGATCCATCAATGCAATGTCTCCATCATTTGTTTGATCACTTGGGTGGAATGCTGATCCAACATGAAGAGCACATGACACTCAACATCCAGCAATTCTGACTGGTAGCGGTATTCTACGGTAAATAACTCATTTATTTCGCATTTTCTTTCACCCCATGCCATGTATTCTTCCATGAGTATGGGTTGACGGACAGAGAACGGGATCATCAATTGATCTGACAGCGAGACCAAGAATGACGACACCATGAGGTTCGCAATATCAATCACGATTTCACTCTTATACTCGTCAACTTGACTAAAACCCAAACGTTCACCGAACGCATAGATGTCTTCCCCGCACAAACTCACCAAAGCTTCACCATGTATACCTCCCCCCACAAACCGTTGCGCTATCGCCGTCGTTTGATGCGACTGCCTGATATCATTGATGGTCATTGCCAATTCGCCGGCACTGAGCATCGCCACATTAGGAAAGGGCATTTTGATAGACTCACCAAAATGATCAGAGATAATCGCCGCTCCCCGCCCTAACGCGACATTGGCCACGTTTTTAAACGCCGTGATGTATTCCGCTGTATCTGGAAGGGAGGTATCTGCCAGCGTTGCACTGTAAACGCTCTGCACTGACGTACGATCTACAGATAACGGGAAACCGCACTGTGTCAGCATTTCAAGCAATTGCTGTTGAGTAAACGATTTGAGCAAACACCTCACGTCACCGTTCGCTAAGCTGCTAGCAAGCACCGGCTTTTCTCTCTCAGCCGACAGTACAATGATCTGTGTGGGATGCGGGTTAACAGAACGCAGCCTAAGCACGTCAAAACCCACTATTACCGGCATGGTTGAGCCCCAAAACAACACATCAATCTCTGAGATCGCTAACCGTTCAAGCGCTTCTTGTTCATTTTCTGCAAAATACAACACAACGCCATCAAAGCAACCTAGCTGCTTTAACATAGAGCGATGTACGACAGGCGAATCATCACAGATTAATATCGATACTTTTTTAAGCACGCATAATGCCTTTTCATGCATAATGATTAATCATAATGAATCTCATCTATATTGACATTAACCCGCACAGAAATTATCCAAGCAGTGAGCCAAGTCGTCTTTTATTTTTGAATGAACAATGCCTTTTGCAAATAAAAACAGAGGTAGGTCTTGTTTATTTTAAAAAGGTATAAATCAAATGCCTTATTTAATTTATCAATACCATGCGCTAAACCGCCTCCTGAATAGTAAGTAGTCAATGATTGCACTTCGATGACGATATACAGTAGGATCGTGTGATAACTCAATAAAAGGAAGTCAGACTATGAAAGTGATCCGCCTTGTGCTTGGTAAGTTAATCTTATTGCTCAATGCCGTTTTTTCCCCGAAATCGATCCAACGTGACAGCGAATCACAACAAAAAATCGAACAAGAACTGCAAGCCATCACGTTATATCAGTTTGAGTCATGCCCGTTCTGCGTCAAAGTGCGCCGCACCGCAAAACGCCTGAACCTGCCACTGCAAACCCGGGATGCGAAACAACCCGAGCACGAAGAAGCCCTCATTGCCGGAGGCGGTAAACGCAAAGTCCCTTGCTTGCGTATCGAAGACGACGCGGGCACGGTTAACTGGATGTATGAATCCAACGATATCATTGCCTACTTAGAGCAACGCTTCGCCTGATAGCCCCCATCGACGTGTCAGCGTAATGTCACCCTTGCTCAGTGCGTTACGCTTTCATTTTCTCCTTATTTGTACAAGCCATCCCCGTCTACCCGCGTATTCTTTTGCTAGACTTCATGCATTACTCCCTCCATGAGGATACCGTATGCATTGCTGGCACGTGCTCTCTCTTTCTTACTTTGGATTCACCGCCCTCCTGCTGACGCCCACGGCGCTGGCAGAAAAAATCACGTACAGCACCTTAAAAAATGGCGATGTTATTACCGTCACTTTAGATCAATTACTGCCTACACAGGCGGTTCTCGATTACGATGCGGAATACGCCAAGCTGCAATATTACGCCAATGACCGTAAACACATCTTCGATACGCTATGCCGGGTTAATGGCGCGAAAGGAATTAAAAAGTGGGATGACGATGCCTCTCCACTGGATCCTGAAAGCTACACCTGCAAAGCCGACGTGGGCACCGATGTGGATGCGCTCAGCAATGTCATTATTGGCCCAGAAGAAGGCATTCTCTATCTCGTGGATCACCTAACTGTACTTTCCAGTTTTTGGGATATGCCCAATGGCGGTACCAGCGTACCCGTGATGGTTAAAATCAGTCATAATTTATTGGCATCGGGCGATGACTTCTGGGCAGAGATGAATAATGACCGTGAAGTGTGGCTGAGGAACTACAAAGGGAAGAAAATATCACCGGATGATTTACCGGAATACATCGGTTTAAAACAACTCAAACATGATAAATATCTCTCTTTAGTTAATTTCCTTGATGGAATTAGCTATGCGATGCCGAAACCTGATGGAAAAAATACTACACAAGCCGATATTCCCTTTCTTGCCTTACATTGGGCATTAGCCTTACGCAAGAAAATGAAAATTTCAGACTATAACCTCAATGACCCAGAGGAGTATGCAACCGCCATTACCGAGGCGGCCACCATTATGGTGGATACCCCAGATGATCAAGATATTGGCCTGTCGAAACGCACCGCAAAAGAGATGGGGAAATTTGATCAAGTAGACAGTGAGGCCCTTGAAAAGCTGCTCACCGACAAAGACTCTGCATTTTCATTGGCGATGGCTTATCGATTGGCGAAAAAAGAAAAGTCCACGCCCAAATCGCTCATGGTGAAAGACAGCGACAAAAAAGACCTTGATACCCAAGATGCAAAAAACCAAGACTCAGATAACAAAGGCAATACGGATAAAGATGGGAAAAAAGCCGAATCTTCCCAATCTGGTACCGATAAACAGACAAAAAGCCCAAAAGCCGATAACGACCAACCAAACGCGATCAATGAAACCACAGAAAAGCCCTAATGTGTCGCGCGTAATGTATGGATAAACATTCAGGCTCCCCTTACTTCAGGTGGTTAATTCGGTCTGCGTCCCCCTGTATATAACAGCCAAGATGCAGGCTGTAGTACTGCTGCATGGTACGCGCAATCAAGGCGGTGATATCCGTCGGATACGTCCGTAATGTGGTGAGCATGTGCAGCGGTACCCATTCAAGGCCTTGAATATAGTGTTCATCATTGAGCCCCTGCAAATTATTCAAATGGGGATCGCCCTGATGCGCCATGATGTGATAAAAGAACTCCGCGTGATAGCGCTGCGAGGTGGTTTCATGGAACTCCCGTACCGCCAGCAGCTCCCCGACGGTCACCGTGAGGCCCGTCTCTTCTAAACACTCTCGCCGTAGACAATCCTTGGTACTGATATCCCCTTCTTCTACACCGCCACCAGGTGGGATCCAATACTCGCCGCTGGCGTCTTTCACCCTGAGTAATAAAACCGTATCATTTTCTATCAGGATCCCAGCGGCTCGAATACGATGTTTCATACGCTTTATTTCCCCCCTCAAAACTGAATTTATCGACAAAGCATAGAATAATACAGAAATCCCATGAAATATCGTCGATTAAACCGTGAAGTCTAACGGATAATGACAAGCAGATTTTCACTCCACCGTATTTCACCGTTAATGTAATCGATTTCATCCCCTTCAGATAAAAGCGAGTCCATTTTATGAGTGAGCATGCTGTAAATAAAGTCACAACACATCATGAAGGCGAAATCTTACATATTCATAAGTCTTGGTTTACGTTTAAAAGCCTTATTCTCTTAGGCGTTTATTTTTCCTTAATTCAACTCATTGGCATAACTATTCAACATAGCGTACTGAATAAAGAATACATCACGTTTTTCAGCATACACTATTTCGTCTTTTCCTGGTTTATATTGAGTTATTTATTTTTTGCGACTTGCATTAATCATACTGTCTTAGTGATTAATGCCAATATGCTTGTAAAATATAATGCCCCGCTCCCTTGGAAAACAAAGAAGATTATTTATCTTAATCATATTACTGATATTTATCCTTCCCCCTATATGGTGCACGCCACCAGCGAGGGGGAAAAAGTCAAACATTACTCACTGACTCTACTGACCACAGAAGGGAAGACGATATCGCTATTTAACGGGGTCGAATCAAAAGCAGATATCGACATGATCGTCAGTCATATCAAACAGAAACGCGCGGCGATACCGCCGTCTGAACAATCAACACTCTCTTCTCACCAACCACCTTTTTTCCAATAAAAAAGCCAGCATCGTGCTGGCTTACAGAATGATTCTATCGTTGCTCTATTGCAACGTTGAGTGCAAAGGCAAGCGTAACCTCAGTGTCGTCTGTCCGCTATTTACGAAAATGACGGGCAATAAAGGTATCGAGTTTATTCGCGAAATTCTGGCGATCAGCCTGGTTCAACGGTGCAGGACCGCCCGTTTGAATCCCAGAGCTGCGCATGGTTTCCATGAAATCACGCATCTGCAAACGCTGTTTAATGTTCTCTTTCGTGTACATTTCACCGCGTGGGTTCAAGGCATGTGCCCCTTTCGTGATCAACTCATCGGCCAACGGGATATCTGCGGTGATCACCAAATCGCCGGGTGCAGATTCCTGGACGATATAGTTATCCGCCACATCAAAACCCGATTCTACCTGAATAGAGCGAATGAACTTCGATGGCGGCGTACGAATATATTGGTTCGCCACTAGCGTGACCTCTATACCCACACGATCAGCCACACGGAACAAAATGTCCTTAACGACATTCGGGCACGCATCGGCATCAACCCAAATCTTCATGTATCCTCTCTTATTTTCCTCCGCCCGTTACCTGTGCGCAGTATCAGTACGCGATGATATAGGGGGAGATAAACGTGTCCTAGAAAAAAGCCGCCTTAACGGCGGCTTTTATAATAATCAGCTAACGCTAAAAGGTCATTAACCTTCTAGGCCCTTCTTCGCCAAGTATTCTTCATAAGTGCCGTGGAAATCTTCCACGCCATCTTTGGTGATTTCAATGATGCGCGTTGCAATAGACGATACGAACTGACGGTCGTGAGAAACGAACATCAATGTACCTTTGTAGTTCTCTAGTGCAAGGTTCAACGACTCGATAGATTCCATATCCATGTGGTTCGTTGGTTCATCCATTAGTAGGATGTTTGGACGTTGCATGATCAGCTTACCGAACAGCATACGACCTTGTTCACCACCAGACAGTACTTGTACTGACTTTTTGATGTCGTGCTGAGAGAACAGCATACGGCCAAGGATACCACGAACAACTTGCTCGTCATCGCCTTCACGCTTCCACTGACCCATCCAGTCAACAAGGTTCAGGTCAGTATCAAAATCTGAACTGTGATCCTGCGCATAGAAGCCAATGTTGCTATTTTCTGACCACTTGATCATACCGTCCATTGGTGCCATTTGGCCCGCTAGAGTATTAAGCAATGTCGTCTTACCAATACCATTGGCACCGATGATAGCAACGCGCTCACCCACTTCAACCAACAGCTTCACGCCATTAATCAGAATGTTGTCGCCGTAACCTTGCTTCAGACCTTCCACTTCCAACGCGTTACGGAACAGCTCTTTTTCCTGCTCAAAACGGATGAATGGGTTCTGACGGCTTGATGCTTTTACTTCATCAAGCTGAATTTTATCAAGTTGCTTCTGACGCGATGTCGCCTGCTTCGCTTTTGATGCGTTCGCAGAGAAACGGCTTACGAACGTTTGCAGCTCAGCCATCTGTACTTTCTTCTTCGCGTTATCCGCTAGTAGACGCTCACGTGATGCTTCTGCAGCCGTCATGTATTCATCATAGTTACCAGGGAACAGACGAAGCGCGCCATAATCCAAGTCAGCCATGTGTGTACATACGCTATTTAGGAAGTGACGGTCGTGCGAGATGATGATCATGGTGCAGTTACGTTCAAGAAGGACACGCTCAAGCCATGCAATGGTATGAATGTCCAAGTTGTTCGTTGGTTCGTCAAGTAGCATGATTTCTGGATTAGCAAACAGAACCTGCGCCAATAGAACACGTACTTTCAAACCGGGTGCAACAGCACTCATTAGGCCGAAGTGTAGATCTTCAGGAAGACCTAGACCAAGCAGCAATTCACCTGCACGTGCTTCTGCTGAGTAGCCGTCCATTTCTGCAAATTCTACTTCAAGATCTGCCACGCGCATGCCGTCTTCTTCAGACATATCAGGCATCGAGTAAATGCGGTCACGTTCTTCTTTGATTTTCCACAGTTCTTTGTGACCCATAATAACGGTGTCAACAACGGTGTACTGTTCAAAAGCAAACTGGTCCTGACCCAGTTTAGCCATACGCTCGTTAGGATCTTTTGAAACAGTACCAGAGGACTGCTCTAGCTCACCGCCAAGGATTTTCATGAATGTTGACTTACCACAACCATTCGCCCCGATCAGGCCGTAACGGTTACCTTCGCCAAACTTAACTGAAATGTTCTCAAACAGAGGCTTCGCGCCGAACTGCATTGTGATATTAGCTGTTGAAATCAATGTACTGTTCCAATAATGATGACTATCAAGCAATAAAAAAGCCGCCTTGAAGGACGACTTTCTCACTAAGTTGGTTGGAGTATAACAGGTTTTGTGATGATCATCACCCCTTAGCCCATTGTTGCCCCATTTTGAACGCTTTTTTGATTATTTAGGCTAAGGCATTTATGCAAATTGCCTCACTGACGTGGACATTTACCGATAAAGTACCTGCAATCTGGCAGTTACACTCACTGCTTGGCCAATCTTAATCCGCTAATGTTGGGCGGTATGGCTCTTCACGAACACCATGAGATAACACCAATTTAATAATGAAAATCGGGGCTAGCCATGCCAAACCGACTGGCGATGGCACTAACGTTGATAGGATGATTGATAACATCACCACCAGCAATGCCACAGGGCGATGTAAATACATCGGCAACCAATGAAGCACAATAATCGCAGCCATCATTAAGCCATACCAGAAGAACGCATAAGACCACGCGATATCAAAACACAGTGGCACCGCAAACAACTGAAAATGCACAGCGGGAAACAAAAACTTGCTGCCGACCAACTTCCCCAGCCAAGACACCTCCAATGATTGTTCAGTATGCAAGTACCGCTTCATTGAGCCTAATGAATTCGTCAACACCCCGCCGATCATGTCTAACGTCAGCAACGCCGCGACAATGATTTGCACCCAGCTCCAGCCTAAATATTGCCAGGAGAAAAAGTACAAAATGACAGGAGCAATCAGCGCCGCATAGTTTGCGATTACCGATTCTGCTTTGGTGGCACCAAATCCGGTCGTGAAATTGAACTTGCCCTCACAATCCCAGCTGATATGGGCATTGTTGATCGTGGTTTTACGCTTTGACATCGTCACACCTCTACGTGCTGACTGGGTTAAATGGGTAAGTGATATTTAAAAAGACCACCTGGTCTATAAAAAGCTTAATCGATCAAAACTTACCCTGTCAATTTTTTAGTCCAAATGGTCTATAATAAAATTTCATTAGACTGACTACATGAAAATCAATATAGTCCACATGGACTACAAAGGAGATTTCCATGCCCAAAATTGTTGATCACAGCGCATACCGTCAAGCGTTGGCGCTAAGGGCCGTCGATATTTTTACTGAACACGGCTTCAATGGCTTAGGTATGCGTGGTATCGCAGACGCACTTGGCATCTCAAAAAGCGCTCTCTACCACTACTTTTCAAGTAAAGAAGAGCTGTTTAAAGCCAGTACAGTAATGTTTTTGGCACCCAGCACACTATATGGTTTAGCGGAGGGTGAAGCGGTACCGCAAGAAAAGAAACACATGCTCACGCTGTTGATCGCTGCATTAGATACACGATTTCGCGGTGAGCTCACCTTGATGCTTGAATACACCAAGCACAAGAATGATCAGCAAGTGGGTGACGACAATCTGTTAGTCATGGCCAACCAACAATTCAAGCATGAGTTGAGCAAAGTTGTCGGGCAACAGCACGCAGAACAGGCATTGGCACTGCTGTTTGGCGGACTCACCATGCGTTTTTTAGATGGCAAGCAAACTGATATTACCCTGATAGCGGATTGGATTTTGGCGCTTACGCCTGATGAAAAAGCATAAATACGCGAAAGAAGATGGCATACACAGTAGATTTGTGTTTAATCGCAGCCCCGAGTCCCTCTTGGGGTCATGTCATCGCGCCTAACCATCTGAATGTGAGGAACACCCGTACTCGTTGCTATGAAAACATCCCCTGACAGCTCAAAACCCAACTTTTGATACATGGATACGGCATGCAGTCTGGCATTTAAATATATTTCTTCAGCATTCATCTCAAGAGCAATATGGATCAGCTCCGTGAGCACACGCGTACCTAAACCTTGCCCTTGTCGCTTTGGACAAACGACCATCTGAGATATTTTAAATCGTCGAGGACTTTCTTCACTGAGTCGACCATACGCACATAATGCACCATTTTGTATCCCGGCAATATGAACGCTGTCTTTTTCTAGCGCATCAAACAAAATATCTCGTGGCAGGCCTGGCTCACGGAAAAATAATTCATACCGTAAATCGAGAGCCTCTTTGTAAAGAGCGTCCGTATTTGCCAACTCGATGAGTTCCATTCAGTCCCCTATCAAAAAACATCAATCAATAATCGACAATCGTCAGTCACAACACAGTCAAAGAACAACGTCATACGCTAATATTGCTCACGGATCCACAGGAATATCCAGCAAAAAATCCGTCGCACCAATATCACGCCCGGCTTGATGAAGCAATGTAGACACTTGCCCGCGATGATGTGTCTGATGATTAAAAAGATGACTGACAAGCTCACCAAAATTTCGCTTACTCACGATACCTTTCGTATTACTGTATTCAAGTACCTCAGCGAAATCAGACGCTATCGCTTCACTTTCAAGCCACTGAATAATCGTCCTATCCACCAACATCCTTGCTTCAAACAAATCCGCGATGGATGCATACAACATATCATCAAGCGCCTGAGGACGCTTAATCGATGACAATGCCACTAATGATGTATAGCGTTCTGAATATATCGAGAACCTCGCCAGCCATATCAGATCACCCACCAATATATGGTTCAACGTCCCCATGACAGAGGAGAAATACGCCCCTCTATCACTATGTAACTGGTCATCACTCAGTGTACGGGCTTGCTCAAACACCTGTTTGTTCATTCGCGCATTATAATGCGCCATTAATAAAAAATGATTCTGGCCATCCATATGCCGTCCTTATTGGCCGCCGCCAAACTCAACGACGAGTTTGACACCCTGTTAAGGTACCGAAGTGATCGTCTTGATTTAACTAAACACCCGCTAAGAAAAAGTTAGCGATAATGCTCCCCAGCAGTAATACCACAACCGTTATGACAGGAATTTTTAACGGAAAAAGATAAGATGGCTTACCGTTCTTTTCAATGCTCCATGCCCACCCTGACATAAGACGCGCACTTCTTTTGCTCATCCAAACACCGAATAACATCAACAACACAGAACCCAGCACACCCGCAAAAGCCATACCAGCCGCTTCATGTGATCCCTGCCTCGCCAAGAGTAAATAGTGCGAGAATGGCGTAATGCCATTTGCCAGTGCTGTAAATGCGATAAGTACGCCCCATAAGAAACCCAACAGCCCTATCACCGCATACACTACGCGCCCTACACCCGTTTTTGCTCCATTGGGTGGCGTTATCACATTCATTATCTGCTCTCCGTCCCTAGTCTGGCTCAATCATTCATTCGGGCTTACTTGCCGTTTTTCAGTATCCATAATGACGATTGTGCAGACAAGGCATTGAGCGAGTGACAATATATCGCCCGTAGGTTCTTGCGAGAGAGTCAACGCTTCCACTGCGACACAGGGATCCTGTTGCAGTGCTGAATTCGCAAAATTTGGCTTCCAGGATTAGCTTTCTAAATTACGGCCCGTTTTATTCGCCCGCCTTTGTCAGCGTAACAGGACGAGTCCCATCACAAGCCCCTTTTTCAACGTTTTGCAGCGGGCTCACCCCTTGCTGCGACCAGCGATGATCTTCACGACTGAGTTGACGATACTGTTTCGGCGTGACACCAAGATAAACCTGAAAAGTGTCGTAAAAACGACTTGAAGAGTTAAACCCCACCGTGAGAGAGATATCAAGAATGGTTTTTTCAGTATCACTGAGCAAAGCGCGGGCATGATTGATCCGCATCGCGGTGGTGTATTGTTTGATGGTCATCTGCATGACCCGCTGGAAAATGCCCATCGCGTAGTTCATGTGTAACCCCACATGATCAGCCACTTCTTTTGCCGTTAAGGCCGAATCGTGATGACTGGCGATATATTCCAGCATTTGGCTGACATAAAACTGCGCATGTTTAGACACGCCGTTCAGCGTTTTTCCTTCCCCTCGCCCACTCATTAACGGTGACCAACCATCGAGGCAAACACGTTTTAGCATCAAGCAAATTTCATCGGTCGCCAGTTGCTTGCGGCTTTCTTTTTCATGCCGCATTTCTTGCTCCCATCTGGCCAGCTCAAATTCACTGACGAGCGCATTGCCTTCTGACTGCAAGACTGCACCATGGGTAATTTGGTTCACCAGCTCTTTGCTTAACGGCCAAGAAAGAAACAGATGGATCGGGATATTGATGATCCCCATATTGTGGCTGTTACCCGGATCGGTCAGACGATGCGGGACCGATGCCCAAAAGATGCCGATATGACCAGCTTTTACCACCACCGCCTCTCCGTTGATCATGTATTCCACATCATCACCAAACGGAATATTCACCTCTATCTGACCATGCCAGTGATACCCCGGCATGCTGTGCGGCGCGCGTAACACAACATCGACTTGTTCATAGGTGGAATACAGCGATAACGGGCTGACTGACACGTTGGCATCACTGTATTGTTCCTGCTTAGCAAGGGTCGTCGCAGACGCATCAGGGGTACGCATTATTCATCCTTAGAAAACAGTACAAAGTCTTCTTCTACCAAGTAACGGTCAAAATAACTATGAAATCCCTCATAATTTGCATTTTATGCCGTGATAAAACGGCCATTACGAGATCACGGTAACGAAGCGGCGAGTTATTGATTACCGCAGCACTTGAATACTCCCTAAATTCCACTTTTAACTCCTATTTCCTCAGAATCACTGAGACACAAAAGTCGATCTTAGAAAACAGGACACTGATGATTGTATTCGTGAAGAAAGCACAGTCATTGGCAAGGTATTGTTTGTACATAGCTTGAAACCCCCAAAGCAAAACACATTCTTCACAGCAACAACACTGAACAGGAATACAAACAATGAAAACGCCAAAAATCACATTTATCGGCGCGGGATCGACAATTTTCGTCAAAAATATCCTTGGCGACGTTTTCCATAAACCGGCCCTGAAAAATGCCAACATCGCCCTGATGGATATTGATGAAGTTCGTTTAGAAGAATCTCAAATCGTCGTCAGTAAATTGATGGAATCAGCCGGCGCGAACGGCCGCATTACCTGCCACCTAAACCAGAAAGAAGCCCTGCAAGACGCTGACTTTGTAGTCGTAGCTTTCCAGATTGGGGGTTACGAGCCTTGCACCGTCACTGACTTTGACGTGTGTAAGCGTCATGGATTAGAACAAACCATCGCCGATACCTTAGGCCCTGGCGGCATTATGCGTTCACTTCGCACGATTCCGCACCTATGGCAAATCTGTGAAGACATGACCGATGTCTGCCCGAACGCCACCATGCTTAACTACGTTAACCCAATGGCGATGAACACCTGGGCGATGTACGAGAAATACCCGCACATCAAACAAGTTGGGTTGTGCCATTCCGTGCAAGGCACGGCTGAAGAGCTGGCGCGTGATCTGGACATTGATTACCGTGACTTACGTTTCACCTGCGCCGGTATCAACCACATGGCCTACTACCTGACGCTAGAAAAGAAAACGGCGGACGGTGAATACGTCGATTTCTACCCAGACATGCTGGCGGCCTTTGAACGCGGTGACGTACCGAAGCCTGGGCTACACCACAACGGACGCTGCGTAAACTTGGTGCGCTACGAGATGTTCAAAAAGCTGGGCTATTTCGTCACAGAATCTTCTGAGCATTTTTCCGAGTACACCCCTTACTTCATCAAACCGAACCGTCCTGATCTGATTGAACGTTACAAAGTGCCACTCGACGAATACCCAAAACGCTGCGTAGAGCAAATCGCGAGCTGGAAGCAGGATTTAGAATCCTTTAAAACGGCCGATAAGATTGAAGTAAAAGAATCACATGAATATGCCAGCACCATCATGAATGCCATTTGGACAGGGATCCCGAGCGTGATTTACGGCAACGTGAAAAATAACGGTTTGATCGACAACCTGCCACAAGGCTGCTGTGTGGAAGTGGCGTGTCTGGTGGATGCCAATGGGATCCAGCCAACAAAAGTCGGCACAATCCCTAACCATTTAGCCGCATTGATGCAGACAAACGTCAATGTTCAGACCCTGCTGACAGAAGCCATCTTAACGGAAAACCGTGACCGGATTTATCACGCAGCCATGCTTGACCCGCACACGGCAGCTGTTTTGGGCATCGAAGATATCTACGCCTTGGTTGATGACTTAATTGAAGCGCATCAAGGCTGGCTGCCTGCTTGGTGCCATCAGTGACAGCGTCATAAGTGGCAGTACCATAAATGATAGCGATATAAGCAATAGCCACTTTCGATAGCCCTACCATCAGGGCTATCGAAAACAAAGAACACAGAGAAAAACCTTATAAAAGCAATAAATACACCTAACGTGAACTCTACTGGACATACCCCTAAATATGGGGGGTAAGGAGACCCTATGAGCGTATCTATGAACACCAAGCTAAGTTATGGCTTCGGTGCCTTCGGGAAAGATTTTGCTATTACCATCGTCTACATGTACCTGATGTTTTACTACACCGATGTCGCAGGGATTTCGGCCGGTGTCGTCGGTACTATCTTCCTTGTTGCAAGGATCTGGGATGCAGTAAATGACCCCATCATGGGTTGGATCGTGAACAATACCCAAACCCGTTGGGGCAAATTTAAGCCATGGATTTTTATCGGTACCATAGCCAACTCTGTTGTGCTCTACCTACTCTTTAATGCCCACTATTTTGAAGGCCCTTGGCTGATTGCCTACGCCGCCGTCACCTACATTTTATGGGGCATGACCTACACCTTGATGGACATTCCATTCTGGTCTTTGGTACCCACGCTGACCTTGGATAAGCGTGAGCGTGAAGAGTTAGTGCCTTACCCTCGCTTCTTTGCCAGCTTGGCGTGGGTGGTCACCGCAGCCATCGCGATGCCATTCATCAACTACGTTGGCGGTGATGATAAAGGCTTTGGTTTCCAGGTATTTACAGTACTCTTAATTGTCTGCTTCGCATTCTCGACCTACATTACGCTCCGTAATGTGAAAGAGCGCTACTCATCCGATAAATTGGATGCCGAGCAGCCACAAGAGAAAATATCACTCAAGCAAATGGTGTCGCTGATCTACAAAAACAGCCAGCTCTCCTGCCTGCTCGTGATGGCGCTATCGTATAACCTTGCCACTAACATCATCACGGCCTTCGCGGTCTACTACTTCACCTATGTGGTCGGCAACGAAGATCTGTTCCCGTACTACATGGCCTACGCCGGGATCGCCAACCTGATCACCTTAGTGCTGTTTCCTAAGTTGGCGAAAATCTTCTCTCGCCGTGTGCTCTGGGCCGGTGCCTCTGGCTTCCCTATCCTTGGTAGCGTAGTGTTGATTTACCTTGGCATGTACGACCAACAAAGCATCATGCTGATTTCCTTGGCTGGTATTTTCCTACAAATCGGTACCGCTCTGTTCTGGGTATTGAACGTGATTATGGTGGCAGACACCGTTGATTATGGCGAATACAAACTGGGTGTGCGTTGTGAAAGTATTGCGTATTCAGTGCAGACGCTGGTCGTAAAAGCCGGCTCCGCCTTTGCCGCCTTCTTTATTGGTATTGCGCTGACCATCGTTAACTACGTGCCAAATGTTGAGCAATCACCGGAAACCATCTTTGGTATGCAGTGCGTGATGATTGGTTTGCCGAGCATCTTCTTTGCCATCGCGTTAGCGCTCTACTACCGCTACTACAAGCTTAATGGCGCGTACCACCAGCAAATTCAAGATCACCTCACCGCGAAATATGCGCATGTAACAGCGGATCCTGCGGACGCTGACGGTGACAAAGGCACAGTGAAACCGGCTCCAGCGGTGTAACCGTTCAAGTTACATGAACGACTCCACCTAGAGCCTCTGTAAAGAGGCTCTTTTTAAAGGTCTATCCAATAACAATAACCATCAATACCTTGCCCACAATAACGAGAATGAAGATGAAACTAAAACGATTGGTCCCCATTATTGCCGCAGCATTTACACTGAATATATCCACCAGCATGGCATCTTCTTTATCTGATGTAGCGCCATATTCTTCCCACGGCAAACATAATCTCATTAACAATCCAAGCTTTGAAAATAAAGGTCTTGGCTGGAGCTATTGGTTCGCCAATATAAAAAGTGATGACGCCTATTCTGGCACTTATCGAGGCCGTATTGCTCAAGGAAAAAACCACTACATTGCACAAACAATCACCGTACCTAAAACGGGATATTATGACTTATCCGCTTATGTCAGAAGCCCTAATGACAATGCTAAGATGGGATTGCGAAATCTCGCCAATGAAACCCTTATTTCGACCCCGTTACAACAGAGTCAGCGCTATAAATACAATCGACTTAAGAACATCCCATTGGAAAAAGGGGAAACATTACAAGTCTTCTTTTCTGGCTCATCCAAAGGAGGTGTAAGTGTCGATGACGTATCATTACATCCCTCTTCAAAAAACAAACCGCTGAACTTTAATCAAGTCGTGGCATTTGGCGTAGAGCAACAATCCGGTGAGACAATCATCAATCGAAATAAGAAACACATTCAGATCACCCTCCCTTACGGTACTGATCTGGAAAATATACGCGTGAGTAACGCTCAGTACTCATCCGGCACCAAAGCAACCATCAAAACCGGCGATATTATTGACGCCAGTGAACCCATGATAATTAAACTGGTCAATGAAAAAGGAAAAACCCAGCGCTGGAAACTGACGGCCATTGAGCAAGAAAAAGAAGTGACGGTGACATCTTCAAATCAAAAGCTTCAAGACTCCTTTGGCTGGGCAATAGAAAAAACACGCCAATTTGTCATGACCGGCCAAAACGACTTGGTCAACCGTGATGAATTTAACAACGATGGCAGTGGTACCGCTGACTATATCCCCTCTTACTGGGCCGGATATTTTGATCGTACCGCCTTCTATTCTCGCGACTTTTTGCATCAGGCCGCGGGGGCACAACTGGCAGGTTTGGATATCGAGAACTTCTCTATGTTCCAAACCTTTGCGAAGCATTCAACTGAATCTCGCAAGTGGTACACCCTATGGGCAGTCAACTTTGATGGTTCACCGCATACCATTGATTACAAACATGATGAATGGTTCGTGCGCGAAGTGCCGGCCCAGTTCGAGTTTATAGAAAAAGCCTGGGAACAATATCAGTGGACCGGCAATAAACGTTATCTCGAAGACCCTGATTTATGGCGTTTCTATACCAAAGTACTGACTGATTATATCGCCCTTCATGACGATCAAGACCCGAACGGTATCGCAGAAGGTTATGGCGGCATTTTTGAAGGATCTGCAACCTACAATGAACGCGGCGAGTTTCCGATTGAAGCCGGTGACGGTATTGGCTCTCAATATCAAGCAACCGTCGCCTATGCCGCAATGCTAGAGGCCAAAGAGGAATATGGCGAAGCGAAAATCTGGCAAGAAAAAGCGCAGCAACTGAAAGGCTTCTTCAATCAGCAGTGGAGTGATGCAGGTTCGTCGGACCCATTGGCAAACTACGTCAATATTGTGCAAAAAGACGGTTTCCGAATGAATGACTTCGGGAAAGAGAACAGTTGGTTTATGCCGATGAAATTGATCACCGAACCGGGAGCGCGCAATGATCGTTATCTCGATTTTATCGCCGAGAATCTGGGTAATGGTATTGGTTCAACGCCACAAGCACCACACAATATCGAGGCTTATACCTACATTCCTGAAACCTACTTCCCCTACAACCGCAATGAGGAAGCGTGGAAGTGGATGCAGTACATTATGGACGTAAAAGATCTGCCACATGAACGACCAACACAGGGGACGAACGGCGATTACCCAGAAATCTCCTTCACCTTCATTTCAAACACCATTGAAGGCTTGATGGGGATAAAACCAGATGCGGCCAACAAGCAAATTATTACCGCGTCGCATCTTACGCACGATATCGACTGGCTGGCGGTGGATAACCTCATCATGGGTAATTTTGAACTGACCATTCAGCACGAGGGAATCCATAAAACCACTCTAACCAATAAGTCTGAAGACACACTCACTTGGCAGGCATGGTTCTATGGAGTGCACCCTACCTTACTGGTTAATGGCACGGTGATGGAAGCACAACATCAAATAGTCAATGGACAGCCGGTTAGCTATGTTGATGTCAGCGTTGCTGGGGACACGACGCAGGTTGTAGAGACAGTACCCCACGAATCTTAACGCTTGTTCTCTGTAAGAGAAGTGTCACTTTTCTCGCAATACAAAAGACGCCTTCGACCTGTTCGAAGGCGTTTTCAGGTATTTAAATCAATCACTCTCTATTCTATTATTTCGAGGGAGATTGATACCAACATAGATGCCTACCAGAATACAAACAACGGTTGATAATCCCGCCACCGATAAAACAGGCATTGCGACCAACAACTGCGTATCATTACCTCCCCCAGCCATCACCGCGCCTAATCCCATCAGCACACCCGCCACTAAGTGTTTAGCTAATCGCGTCATAGGACTCCATCTCAATGCAAATGACCCGGTAAATAACGCGGCGCTTACCATCCCTGCTATCAGCGATACCATCAATATGAACCGCTCACTGCTTGGCCACTCCTCTGCTCTCCCATGCCATAGCGACGTACCCATGGATTTCAATAACCCACTCGGTGTCCAGTGCGGTTCATACAAGAAAACGAAGCCCGCCATTAATCCAATGCCCAACATAGAGAGCCACAACTTTCGATTGTTCGCCGTCATAAAATAGCAACTCACCATAATGACGAACGAAATAAGCCCAAGGAATGCGTATCGTGACAAGTCAGATACAACCAACTTTTCTCCTTTGAGCTCAGCAGGTAACGCCGGAGCAAAAAACAACCACGCGACTAACCATCCTACTATGGTTGCCAGCATAACCACTTCACCACGCGCTAAACGGCTGATTGTTGATACCCCACACCCACTATTAATCGCTGCGCCAATACCAAACAAAAAACCACCAAACAGTGAAAACAGACTCGGTAAAAAAGCGGCAGATAAGACGCGCCCTTCCATGACCGAACCTAATACCATCGATACCCAAGCCAACGAACCACTTAACACAATTGCCACAAGAAACATTGGCGATCCGCTTGTTGCTTTTTTAACGCCCCTAACCATACAAAGGCCTGTTGTTTGAGCGAGATACCCCAACAGGAAGATGCAGAATAAAGCAAGGGCAAACAGCATACATAGCCTCCAAATGGGATGGATTGTAATATCACCACTCGGTAAATATAGTAAAAACGTAGAAGGCTAAAGGTTGAATATGGGCAACAAACAGAAAAACCACGCATGCCGTCCCGACAATGATTGATGTCGATATGAATTAAGACTAACATTACGCCACTAAAATGCGAATGTATAAGCAAAACATTGACTTAAGTTGCACAGAATTTTATGAAAAAGCCGAATCTGACGTCCAATGATATCGCCAAAGAACTGGGTGTTTCCCAATCGATGGTTTCTCGCGCCTTTAACCCGAATGCCAGTATTAGCGACGACAAACGTGCTTATATCTTAGAGGGTGCGGCAAAGTTGGGCTATAAGCCTAACGCGTTAGCGCGCAGCTTGATCTCGAAACGTTCGGGACTCATTGCCATCGCATTGGACAGTAGCGCCAACCCAATGTATGACTTGCAAGCCCGTATGCTAGCGTTAGAAATACAGGCGAAAGGCGGCCATGCCATTCTCTGCCCTATCTCAAATGGCGATCTTGATTCTGCCATTCAAAGAGCGTTTGAATATCAAGTCGATGGTTTAATCATTGCCACCAGCCGATTAAGCAGTCACGTCATTGAGCAGTGCGAAAAATATGGGGTATGTTTAAGCTTTATTAATCGATACATTGGTGACGTCAGAGCCAACAGTGTGGGCCTTGATAATGATGATGCAGGCAATCAAGCCGCTGACTACTTTTTCAAAAAAGGCTGTTCGGTGTTCGCGTTTGTGGGCAGTGAAGAAGGATCCATGACCTGTGAATTGCGTTGGAATGCCTATCGCCGCAGAGTAATGGAACTGGGATTAGCAGAGCCGATTAGAATACCTGCGTCATTCGACATTGAATCAGGCATGCAAGCCGCCGAGCAATTGATCAACAGCGACCATAACGTTGATGCCGTTTTCTGTGCTAACGACATTATCGGTATTGGGTTTATTGAAGGATTAAAAGCACATAATCATACCGGTTATAAAATTATCGGTGTCGATGATATCCCGATGGCATCCTGGCCGTCTTACCAACTGTCAACAATCAAGCCACCGACAGATCGCATCTGTCAGTCTGCCGTCGACGATCTGTTTGATCGCATTCACGGCAACAACGAAAAAACCGGCGAGTATATTTTATTTAAAGGCACCTTAGTCGAACGCGCGTCTTAACCGATAACCGTCACGCCTCTTTTCTGGATAGTCGAGCATCACTCCACTTTAGCGATGATGCTCGACTACTCTCCCCTTCTTAGCATCGCTCAAATAAAATCTCATCATTCCACCCGCCTCTCGTAACCTCAAGATGTCCTTGGTATGAGGACTTACCGGATAGGCCTTCCCTTTCGCTCTCCTGTCATTTCAGAACAACACTTCTAAATAAGCAAAAAACAAACAACAATACATTAAATTAACACGCAAGTTACATATCTGGCATTTTTAATAGAGTGGACACGTTTCATCCAACACTCAGCCTTTTCATCCATTGCTACTCTGTTTATCCTCATTCGTCCAATCACCGACCAGCTGTCGCTCATAAATCAGACCAAACCAGATAATCCAGGTGATAAACATCACACTAAAGAGGTATGTATCGCCATAAATTGCCGTATTCTGATTTATGTCAATAAAAGAGAAAATGCAATCGACTAAATTTCCTTGCATACGTAGGCAAGGAAGCGCCAATCAAAATGACTCTCTGTAACAAAGCACACAATGACAAACTGCATGGCAATGTATTCAATATCCAATTGTTTACGCTCGATGACGGGCCGGGCATTCGTACAGAGTTGTTCTTAAAAGGCTGCCCATTGCGTTGCCACTGGTGCGGAAATCCCGAAAGCTTTAAGCACTATATTCAACCTGGCATTTATACGAACAAATGCATCGGCAAGGATAAATGTGGCGCATGCATCGACGTCTGCCCTGACAGCAGCATGCTCACGTTTGTGGACGGTAAACTGACGGATATTGACCGCAGTAAATGTACCAACTGCCTAAAATGTCATGACGCCTGCCCTTCTGATGCGGTCAAAAAATGGGGCAATACCCTGTCTATTGATGAATGCATGAAAATCATTCGTAAAGACAAAGGGTTTTATCAGCGTTCTGGCGGCGGTGTCACCGTGTCTGGTGGCGACCCTATTGGTCAGGCTGATTTTGTCGCGGAACTGTTCAAAACCTGCCAAGCAGAAGATATCCATACCTGCCTAGAATCCAGCTTTTATGGCAAGTGGTCGCAATTGGAAAAATTCCTGCCGCATACGAATTTAGTCATCTCCGACATTAAGCATATGGATACGCAAATCCATAAAGCCTATACCGGAGTGTATAACGAGAGAATTTTAGCCAACCTCAAAAAACTGGCGGCAGAGAACGTCCCGTTTATTTTACGTATTCCGGTTATTCCGAACGTGAATGATGATGAAAAGAATATTCAAGCAACCGCTGACTTTATTGTGAATGAATTAGATAACAAAGTCAGAACGCTGCAACTCTTAAGCTTTATGCGTCTCGGTGAAGAAAAATATCAATCATTAGGTTTGCCCTACCCAATGACAGATGTTGTTTTTGAAAGACAGGAATTCCAACAAAAGATCAAAAAGATCGCCGAGTACTTCAACAGCCGAGGTATTCATTGTGTTATCGGCACAAAAGAAAAGTAACCGGCAATCATCATCTGCAACAACAGTTAATGCCTTGAGGCTAATACCTTGAGAGAAGTATTAACTGTCGAGTGAGCATGACGCTCACATTCGCAATAAATGTAATAACAAAGAGGATGGCACTTATCTTCTTTCTTATTGCATTTAATAAAATATAAGGATGTTACATGTACGAAGCAGTAGCAAATAAGCAAACGACCGCCGCTCGCGGTGTTGATACGTTTGATAAAGTATACGGCCTTGGGTATGAAGTCGGACACGATGACTGGTCACCGTACCCGCGTGTTAACTATCTGCGCCAAACCTTTTTAGATCGCCCGTACGAAATTGATGTCGAGCGACTACGTTTGGTCACCGAAGCATTCCAACAGCATGAAGTCGCGCCGCGCATTTTGCAAAGTGCTTATGCTTTTGAAAATATCCTGCTTAACACCACCCTTCATATTTATGACCAAGACCTTATTCTTGGTGAGATCGCCGCGCCAGCCAAAGCCTCTCCTATCTACCCAGAATTTTCTGTTGATTGGATCATTGATGAGATCACCAACTCACCTTTTGAAGAGCGCACCAACGACCAATTCTATATTCGCAACGATGAAGAACGTGCTGAAATTCTAGCGCTTTGTGCGTACTGGAAAGGCAAAACAGTGAATGAGATGATCACTGCCACGCTTGACCAAGACCAGAAGAATGGCTCTCACATTGGTGAGAAAATCTTCCAAACCAACAACTACCATTTCGCTGGCATTGGCCACTTCGCCATGGACTTTGCGAAGTTGATGAACGAAGGCTTTGATGGCGTTATTCAACAAGCCGAAGACGCGTTAGCGACACTGTCTAAACGCGACCCGGAATTTGCCAGCAAGCGTGACTACTACAAAGCCACACTGATCACCCAAAACGCAGCGAAACAATACATCACCCGCTACGCTGATTTGGCCAACCAAATGGCAGCCAATGAGTCGGATGAAACCCGGAAACAAGAACTCTCCGCAATGGCAGAGAACTGTTACCAAATTGCGGGCGGCGTACCACAAACCTTCTGGCAAGCCGTGCAGTTGTTTAACTTCGCGACCACACTGACGCAAATTGAAGGCAACGGTCACTCGATTTCTTACGGCCGTATGGATCAGTGGTTGCACCCTATTTACTTGGCGGATACACAAAACAACGGCACGTCGAAAGCATTCGTTCTTGAACTGCTTGAAGTGCTTTACGTCAAGATGAACAACCCAACCAAGCTGAAAGACAAAGGCACGGTACGCGTGCGTAACGGTCGTGGTTTTGGTGGCGAAAGCTTAACGATCGGCGGTATCGATACGCAAGGCAATGATGCGACCAATGATCTGACCATGCTGATGCTAGAAGCTTCTGTGCATACACGCATGATGAACCCGTGGGTGTGTGTGCGCATGCACGAAAATACCCCTTACGAACTCAAAGTCAAAGTTACCGAATGTATCCGTGCCGGTTACGGCCACCCGAAACTGTTTAACGATGCACCGGCAATCAAAGCGATGCTTGCCAAGGGCATGACACTGGAAGAAGCGCGTGATTATGCCGTGGTGGGTTGTGTTGAACCGACCATTCCGGGCAAAGAACACGGCTGGCAAGATGCGGGCTACATTAACGCCGCGAAGATGATGGAAATGGTGCTTAACCATGGTCGTCTGGTTGCGGGTCCAAATACCGATCTTCAGCTTGGGCCGGATACGGGCAGTTTAGAAACGTACCAATCGTTTGATGAAGTGCTTGCCAGCGTCGATAAGCAGTTTGAATTCTGGTGTGATCAGCTATGTAGCTGCCTGAACATCACCGATAAAGTGCATGCTGCACTGAAACCCACACCGTTCATTTCTGCGTTCTTCGAAGGCTGTATCGAATCGGGGCGTGACATGACGGCAGGCGGCGTGAAATACAATGGCATCGGCCCTCAAGCAGCGGGCATTGCGACCTGTGCGGACTCGTTAGCAACCATCAAAAAACTGATGTTTGAAGACAAGTCATACACCGGCACACAGCTGCTGGAAGCTCTACGTGATAACTGGGAAGGCCACGACAAGCTGTATGCACTGGTCAACAGCACCAAGATCCCGCATTACGGTAATGATATCGACGAAGCTGATGAGCTATTCAAATACATGTTTGAATGCTACTGCAAAAACATCTCAGGTCGTCCAACCGTTCGCGGCGGCACCTTCAGCCCAGGCGTTTACACCGTTAACGCCAACGTGGGCATGGGTCTGTTTATGAATGCGTCTCTTGATGGCCGTAAAGCACTAGAGCCGATTTCAGACAACATGGGCCCAGTACACACAGCGGGTGGTTCGCACGACTATGCAGGTCCAACCGCTGTGGTGAACTCAGTCACGAAAGTGGATCACAGTAAAGCCACCAACGGTACCCTGCTGAACCTGCGTTTCCCGGAAGATTCAGTGGCCGAAGTCGAAGGCCGTGACATTCTGATCAGCTTTATTGATGAATACATGTCTAAACACGGTATGCACGTGCAATTCAACATCATGAGCGCCGACAAAATGCGTGCAGCTCAGAAGAACCCTGAACTGTACAAAGACATGCTGGTACGTGTGGCGGGTTACAGTGCGTACTTCGTTGAACTGGGCAAACCGTTGCAAGAAGATTTGATTTCTCGTACTGAGCTTCGCTTCTAATTCCATCATCTGACATACAACCAGGAGGATAGCTGGCCTATCCTCCTAACGTGGAGACTCTCTCGTGGATTTCGCTTTTAAACTCGACTACTTGTTGGTTGGTCTAATGCAAGTCATTGGTTTCTTTATTCAAGGAACCACAGGCTTTGGCTGTACCGTTATCGCCGCTCCAATCACCAATGGCTTACTGGGCACAACAATGGGTGTGCCTTACGGTACCGCCATTACTATCCCGTTCTTGTACTACTTGGCGATCAAAGGCCGTAAAGATATCTCGTGGCCAGATCTAGGGAAAATCGTCTTGCTCTGTGCGCCGGGCATTCTTATCGGTCAATACCTGTTCTACCAAATTTCACCAGAAACCGCCAAAGTGCTGATTGGTGCCATGGTAACGGTGATTGCCCTGATGAACCTGCACAAATACGTCGTTAAACCACTGGTGATCAAAGAGATCGAAGAAAATGAAGTGGCTGACACACTTGTGAAGCGCATCTTCCGTTACGGCTGTTTGATTCTGGGCGGCATCGTTCACGGCGCGTTTAACATCGGTGGTCCACTGATCACGGTGTACACGCTGGAAGCCGTAAAAGACAAGAAGAAATTCCGTAACACCATGACCATGTTATGGGTGGTACTCAACTCTTGGAACCTGTTTAACCAACACCAAAACGGCGCGTTTACCAGCGAACTGAACAGCGCACTGTTAGTGGGTCTACCTCTTGCGGGCATTGGTTTCTTCTTCGGCATGCGTTTCCTAGAGAAGATCAACCGTGAGCAATTCCTACGTATCGTGTACGTGGTGCTGCTTATCATCGGTTCCAACATGCTACTGAGCAACATTCCATGGACGGCTGACAGCAAAATGATGTCAATGGTCGGCACCGTGATTGTGCTATCCGGTTACGCATTCAATGTATTCAAAAAACGCAAAGTGAATATTGAGAAGGTGCAGGCGCTGTAATGTTGTGCCGCCTCATCTAATTCATTGACTCAGCGTTATTTATTCGAATCAGTTTATCTACCCCAAGCCACCCATGTGGCGACGGGTAACTATTTAAAACCTAACAAGCGCGACCACACGGCGTGCTTGTTAGTTAAGGATCATGCAGTGAAAGACTTTACTTTTAAAATTCCACAAAACATTGAATTTGGCCTAGGCAGCTTGAATAAGTTACCGGAAATTCTGAGCAACAATAACTCCGATCACGTCTTTTTGATCTCTGACCGTGGGCTTGAAAGCCTTGGCGTTGTCGCAAAAGTACAAGCAATCATCGAGGCTGGCGGCATTAAATGCACCTCATATTTGGATGTGAAGCCTAATCCGACCATTACGATCGTCAATGAAGCCGTTGCCCTCTACAAAGAGTGCGGCGCAAGCAGCATTGTGGCGCTCGGCGGTGGTAGCCCGCTTGATGTAGCGAAAACCGTGGGTATTTTGGCGAAATTTGGTGGCGACATTAAACAGTATGAAGGTCTGAACAAAGTACCGGGCCCTATCGTACCGATGATCGCTATTCCAACAACCGCAGGCACAGGCAGCGAAGCGACAGCATCGTCTGTTATTACAGATGAAGCGATTAACTATAAGTTCTCTGTCGTCAGCTACGAAACACTGCCTAAATACGCGATTTTAGACCCACAACTGATCATGACCGCGCCAGCATCAATTGCCGCAGCCTGTGGTGTTGACGCACTTATTCACGCGATTGAAGCGTATGTGTCGAAAAATGCCTCGCCGTTTACCGATACGATGGCAGAAAAAGCCATGCAACTGATTGGCGCGAACCTGCGTAAATTCGTGGCCAACCGTGAAGATGAAGAAGCGGCATGTGCCATGATGGTCGGCAGTAACTTCGCCGGTATCGCCTTTGCTTGGGCGCGTCTGGGTAACGTGCATGCCATGAGCCATCCGGTGAGTGCCTTCTATCACGTGCCACACGGTGTTGCGAACTCCATTCTCCTCCCTACCGTCATGAAGTTTAATGCTGTAGCAGACAAAGGCCGCTATGAAGTGATCTACAACTACATCCGTCAAGGGGATAAACCTGTCGAACACTTCACGCCAGACATGCTCATCGAAGAAATCCAGCAGCTAAACGATGACCTCAACATCCCAAGAACCCTGTCGGAAGTGGGTGTGAAAACCGATCTTATCGAAGAGATGGCCAAAGACGCGATGAAGAGCGGCAACGTGCTGTGTAACCCGCGTGAAACCACGCTTGAAGATATGATCGAACTTTACAAGCAAGCGATCTAATCGACCCATTGCGCTCTCGTCAGTCACTGACAATAGCGAGAGCGCAATAACAAAAATTCAATATATAACCTCTTATTCTTTCGGCATATCCGAGCGGACATCACACGGACATCACGACTCGAGTGGTTATAAATGGAATTTTTTGAGATGATTTTTTTATGAAAAGAGAACATGGTAAGGAGCAACCGTATATAGCGGCAGGCCCCTTTAAAATCAGGGTGCCTTTCATTCACGTCGGTTTTGAAAAAGTCGATTTCATGCAGGGCTTACTGCTTTGTGCCGTCTGTTTAGGCATGATCCCCATCCTGCAAGAATACTTAGGTATGCCGTTTGAAGTCGCGATGACCATTGTTGTCATCAATGGCCTACTCTATTTTCTCCACATCACGCTGGGTGATCCCATCATCCCAGGTTGGATCACCCCCGCTATCCCTATCGTCATTTTATACCTCAACCAATATGAAATCGGGCCAGAACGCGTTCATGCGCTCATTGCCTTTCAAATCTCACTTGGCGTTCTTGCTATTCTTTTGGGCGTGGCCGGATTGGGGCAGCGCGTCGCCTCTATCGTGCCCGATGCGATGAAATCAGGCATCATTATTGGTGCGGGTATCGCCGCTGTTAACTCGGTACTGGTTGACGGGGGCCGTTTTGAGCAAGCGCCTATCTCCATCGTCATTTGTACCGGTGTCGGCTTCTACTTGTTGTTCTCCAGCCACTTTAAGAGTCAAAGGAACCGCAACCGATTCACGCAGTTCCTCGCCGATTTAGGCTCACTGCCTATTATCCTGCTGGCAATTGTCGTCGGGCCTTTGGTTGGTGAAATCCCTTGGCCGCAACTGGAATGGGGCTTTACCACTCTCGCCTTTGGTGAATTATTTCAAAACTGGACGGTCTTTGGTCTGGGTCTACCGCCGCTAGAAATGTTTGTGATGGGTCTACCAGCTGTCGTTT
Organism: Photobacterium japonica; assembly: GCF_050337005.1. Lineage (NCBI taxonomy): Bacteria > Pseudomonadati > Pseudomonadota > Gammaproteobacteria > Vibrionales > Vibrionaceae > Photobacterium > Photobacterium japonica. The sequence continues at coordinate 79,792 of NZ_JAKJSN010000027.1, forward strand.
CTACTTACATCATTTTATTTGGTGATGTGATCCAAGCGAAATGCCTGTTAGAAGACGCGAGTAAAAAGCGCCCAGACGAGAAAATTGATTTCAATGCCAACCGCTCCAATATGATCTTTGGCGCGCGCAATGTGTTGATGGGCATTTTCGGCCCAACAATTACTTTATGTGGCCCCCTCGCTGCTGCCATGCAAGTTGTGGTGTGTGAACGCTTCAAGCTTGGCCCGAAAACCATGGACTCAATCAACAGCGGTGCTATCTCCTACCGCTATGGCACTTTAGTTGGGTATTTTTTACTGCCGATTGTGACCTTGGTGAAACCGGTGTTGGGCATCGCACTGGCCGCAACCCTACTGATTCAAGGCTTTGTGTCGTTCCGAGTGGGCGTAACCAAATCCAAAACGGTGAATGACTTAGGTATTGCGGGTGTGATGGCAGCCGTCATTGCCACCAAAGGCGCTGCTTTAGGTTTAGGTGCAGGGATCATCCTGTGTCTGTTCGTGAATCTGGGTAAAAGCCAACGCCATGAAAGTGAAATCGCTGCAGAATTAGAACCGTCCAGGGTGAGCGATAAAGAGAAAGCCAGTCCTGCTAAGGCTATTTCATCTAAGCTAAATCCAGTAAAAACAAGCCCAGTCAAAACGACTCCACCCAAAACAAGCATGGCAAGTAGTCGCTAAGATCTACATGTAGTGGTGATATTTGTCTGGCTAGTAGAATGAGAAATGCCCCAGTGATGTCTGGGGCATTTTGTTTGTTGTCTCCAAGTACTGCTCAACATTTTCAGTATATTGGGGTGTACTTCGATGTTATATTTATTCTGTATTTGCGCGATCACACCAGTATTCTGAATAAACCTCATCTACCCAACATTCAATGCGTATTGTGCCAAATTCTCTACAGGTATTTAATTCTTCAGAAATCACGATTCGCTCTGCCGACAGCAGATCACTCACGGAGTCCGTTAGACCTTCAAAACCAAAAAGTACAATATGCTGACTATCACTTTGAAGAGTCAGCTTTAGAATGCATTGGTCTTCCGCCCGTTCAGCATGCAGATTGCAAATAAACGCCGGTCTCACACATTCAAAAAGTGTTTTATATTCGCTCATTGTCTCTCCGAAATAATAATTCATAGTCTGAGTTTATTCTCATTCAGACTATACCAAAAGTGATTGAACTTGACTCAATAAGTATTCTCACAGGCAATGCAATAATCCATAAAACTACTTTCTTTAACGTAAACTGAAGGCTCGAACTCAGATTCTTGCAACGTTTGCCAATATATCGCCTGTTATCATTGGTATTTAAGCCAGTGGTTCTTCCCATTATTGGACGCGTAAACTGACCTATCCCCCCATCAATATAAGATTTTCGCCATTTATTCAAAAGGATGAAAGGATGAAAGGATGAAAATCTAGAGCTTCGGCTACTAACTTAACAGCTCAGTGTGTTTCAAAGCTCCATTTAACCGCTTTCAACTTGAAGTCTAATGAATATTGCACTGTCTTTTTACCCGTTTTGTAAGCTGGCATGACGATCTCCTGAGATCTTCAATGCGTGTCCAGTAAAACGGATCAGGTCCACTGTTGGTTTGAAGCTTTTGATAGGTGTATTAAGGTCCCTCAACAGGGCGTCCGCATGAGCGCTTAATTTTTAGCCATTGACGTCAATCCGGCCACAAGGACTTGCTCCAAGAAGGCAGGTTTCATCATGCAGCGTTTCTGTTTCATCGGTACGCTAATCTTGGTTGGTTCAGCTCTGAGCATGTTAAGTGCCATGTGCCTTAACCCCGCCAAGTTTTCAGCTG
>NZ_JAKJSN010000028.1:0-79938 GCF_050337005.1 Photobacterium japonica
CATGTAACACGATATGGGTATAGTTACTCATTACCGCATACGCACAGATATCAATCGAGAACACCCTTGCCAGGAAAAGCAACCGCTGTTCCACCCAAGTACGTCGATGCTCATAACACTTCCCCGTTAGCGGATCTTTTCCGCAAAGGAAGGTTCTTCTCACACATCGCGATACACAATGGTAATAAGGCGTGTCGGTTAAACTCACTTGTGTTTTTCTTGCCTTGGGCATGATGGCCGGCTCCCTTTTTCATCCATGAAAAATGAAGCCTAGAACACAGGGCAAGAAAGTACAAAAGTATGGGTGTCTTGGTTGTTCTCGTGTTCTCGCGTGCCGTCACACGGGTATCACGCGTGATATTGAGAGTGGAAGACGTCCAGCAGAGGTTATGGCTGACTCGGGACATGCTGACTTATCGACGTTGAGTATTTACATTAGCCGGTCGGTAGAGAGTAGAGCTGAATCGGCGATGAACAAGCATATATAACCTGATTATCTGATCGTAATAATACGCATTATTACGGTAACAAGCTGTAATATAAGGGGGTATTCACCCCCTCTACCACTTCTTACGTCTTGTTATCAATCTTACTGGTGCTAGTAATGTGTATTATTTGAACTTTCTCGTTTTAAATTCGGCGCCAGCTTTCCAGTCTGATATTTTCATGAACCTTATCGTACCGACGTCGTGCTTATCAAAGATATCTACAATTTTTTGATGATAAGCAATGTACCCCATGTCTGAGCCGGCGATTGGGAAAATGAGTCGTTCTTCTTCTGGAATAGCGTCAAGGATCTCATCTGACAAAGACATACGGTTAAAGAAATGGCGTTTAGAACTAGGGTCGTAATCTATAATATCGGACATAACATAATCTATGGCTGGTAAAGACGCGTAGGTGTTAAAGAACCAATAACCCTCATGGTATTGCTGATTACGGTCGATTATCACAGCTGGATAAAGTTGAAAATTATTAATATCGTAATCAACCAAGTCTAGATAAATATCATTGTTCACAACAAGTCTTTGTATGCTTATATGAGCTTTAGTTGGTTCGATTTCAATTTCCTGACAGGAGTCTTCTAGAAATATGGGTTGTTCACCATAGTTCAATTTAACCGAACGCGGTCTTCTGTTGTTACTGTCGACCGTTAACTTCAGAAATAATACTGCACCATTTTCATCACTCTGGTGAAATGCAAGGTAATATTGTTCATTATATTTGCTCATCGAGTTATTTACCTATTTTCGGCGTCCATGTGCCTTTGAATGTAATGGTTTTTGAGTTCCCCTTTGGGGGCTTACTTGGTTTGCCTGTTCGCTTGCTGATCTTATTTGGGTCGTGTTGCGACCTTAAATCGACCCCATCGTGGCTTGCTGTTAACTCATGGCTTCTCCCTAGCTTACAATCGCATTCATTTATAGCTTCTGGATCGTATGTCTCAAAGTTTATTATTGCTTCATCGGTAATTATTTGATTTGCACATCCAATTTTACTATCAGGGTCAAAATTTTCATAGATAGTAGTAAGTGGCAGAATAAAACGGTTTATTGCTTTTAATGAAGCTCAGGCATGAGGCTCAGGCATGACATCCATATTTAAGCCTTCACAATTTAAAGTTTAATCATGACAGCCATATTTAAATCGCATCCATCAACAACGCCTTTTCTTCAGCAAACAGACGTATTTTGCCCTACAGTTTCCCTTGCACCGACGACCAGCATGAATAATTGGGATCTGATCGCTGTCATATAGAGTGTTCAGTCAATTTCTTGCATAACAAAGCCTAGCCACCTGGCTAGTCAAACATGGGGGGATGGCGGTAAGTTTATCAGGCTGCGTTTAACAGCCGTCGGCAAGCGCTTAGTCCTTGAGTGCGTCGCTGACCGATATGATGGTGGTACTCTCGCAATAAGTGTTCCTTACCGACCGCGCCAGAAAAGTTTTTCTCTAGATAACAGGATAGTTCCAACCAATTTTCTTCACTTARTCCCAAGCGAGCAACAATATTGCGTGCATTRTCTGAGATAGCCCCTTTCTTACCATCACGAATGGCACRTCCCGTTTCATCSACAAGCARYAAATAATCRGTAAACACAAAGGGCAAGCCCTTAGGCATATTGGCGCGAGGGTTACCYACGAAAGGAAGAAGTGTTCTCGGTTGGAAACKGGATTTCGCGGCATTTGCGCGATTTTTAATGCTGGTATGGGGAGAGGTTTCAGGTGTTTTAGCCATTCCTGCCCGAAYAGGATTCAGGTCAACATAAGCCATACACGCAACCAAAGCCGCCTCATCAAGCAGGGCTTGTGACTTGAACCGCCCTTCCCAAAAACGTCCGGTGCAACCGTCTTCTTGGTTGGCTTGTCGGGCTATCGGCTCATTGAGCAGGCGCATGAACCAACTRATATCGTATAGCCGCTCRCGCCAGTYTTCWGCRATCCRCTCRACCGCCAGTAACTGTGCYTTCTCCATGTGRCTTCGTTGACTTTCATCCAGCCAAGTATTGGAGAGGTAATTCCCTTTGCACACCCGATGCCAGCGCGTAATGACCTCTTCCGTTGACCAACGTTGAGCTTGTTCAGCATCCACATGTAACACGATATGGGTATRGTTACTCATTACCGCATACGCACAGATATCAATCGAGAACACCCTTGCCAGGAAAAGCAACCGCTGTTCCACCCAAGTACGTCGATGCTCATAACACTTCCCCGTTAGCGGATCTTTTCCGCAAAGGAAGGTTCTTCTCACACATCGCGATACACAATGGTAATAAGGTGTGTCGGTTAAGCTCACTTGTGTTTTTCTTGCCTTGGGCATGATGGCCAGCTCCCTTTTTCATCCATGAAAAATGAAGCCTAGAACACAGGGCAAGAAAGTACAAAAGTGTGGGTGTCTTGGTTGTTTTGTTCATGCAAGTGAACTTTCTAGAATATTTTCTTGAGATTCTCTTTTTTTTATTCTTCTAAACTTTACAACCCCCATTGTTTTAGAGGACTCACCGTAGAACCGACCATCCATTTCGGTTACTACGTCTCCCCTACTTTTCTTTTTCCATTCAATTTCAACCAAACCAGTGAACCTTTTGGTTGGTGGGGTATCGATTGGAGACTCATATCTGTAGATCAGACGGCCTCTTTTTTTTCCAAAACCTGAAATCAGACTCATCTTAGTTTCAAAATGCAAGTTTTTTGGCGCATCCGAACGCCATCCCTCAATTAAAACTCCATCCTTATCATGAGAAATTTCTGCGATCCGGATCTTAGTCGGAGCTTGGTCATGAGTCGCTTCATCAGGTTCTAAATCCGGAATGTTCTCATATTCCCAACTACCAACAAAGTCAGCCTGCTCATAATAATTACGCAAGAGAGGAGAAAAAACAGCAAATAATGCAACCGCAGCTACTAGAGAAAGAATAGATACCAGTGAAACATCAATTTCGAAAACATTAGATAGCAGCATCAATAGTAACGCCGCAGTGGCAATAAAAAACCTAATAGCCAACCCAATAACATTCATTCCCAGTAAATAGACAAGAAACCGCTTAAATTGTTTATTTTTGGGCCAAAACTTTTGCATTAGTTCCATCCAAAATCCTTATCATTACAGATTGTTAAACATAATACTTTTTATATAAATGCTCTAGTCTAATATTCCATACACACCACTAAAAATACCAATTTACAATTAAGATTATTGGCATTAATAACACACCAGCAAATTATACATGTAAACTTAGTAATAATTTAACATGTCATATTCTTCATTTTTATCATTCGTAATATGTCACGGTTAATTGTATAACCATGAAAAATTAATGTTATTTATGTGCTATACATACAAAAACGGCATGCCGAGGCATGCCGTTTTGTTAGTTATAAGCGTTATGTCATCACAAAGGATTACGCTTGTGCTTTCTTACGAGACTTCGCTGCTGGACGCGGTTCGTCCATCAAGCCTTTCACCAACGATACCGTTGCAATCAACAATACGATAGTGAATGGGAAGCCTGTGGTAACCGCCATCGCCTGTGCGGCAGCTAAGCCACCACCCAGCATAAGGGCAATCGCGACCAAGCCTTCAAACGTACACCAGAACACACGTTGTGCCGTTGGTGCATCCACTTTACCGCCCGCAGCGATGGTGTCGATAACCAATGAGCCCGAGTCAGCAGAGGTGATGAAGAAAACAACCACTAGTACGATACCAACCAGTGACGTGATTTCAGTCAGTGGCATAACGTCTAGCATCGCGAACAGTTTCAATGGCAGTTCAGCATTGAATACCGCTTGGTAACCATCGTTCACGTACTGGCTAATTGCCGTGCCGCCGAACGCTGTCATCCACAATACACATACGGTTGATGGGATCAAGATAACGCAGATGATGAACTCACGCACTGAACGACCACGAGATACACGCGCGATGAACATACCCACGAATGGTGACCAGGAAATCCACCATGCCCAGTAGAACGCAGTCCAGCCTTGTGTGAAGTTCACATCTTCACGGCCAAACGGCATAGATAGCGCACCAATGTTAGAGAAGTACGCGCCTAGGTTCTCGAAGAAACCGGTGAAGATGGCCATAGTTGGACCAACCACAATCACGAACAACAGCAGCAACGCCGCCAAGCCCATGTTGATTTCTGACAGACGCTTAACACCGCTATCCAAGCCCGCAACCACCGACATCAACGCCAGTGCAGTGATCACAACAATCAGTACCACTTGCGTGGTTTCTGTCATTGGGATACCGAACAAGAAGTTCAGACCGGTCGCCGCCTGAGAGGCACCGTAACCCAATGATGTCGCCAAACCAAACACCGTTGCGACAACCGCAAGGATATCAATAATGTGACCTGTCCAACCCCAAATACGCTCACCAAACAGTGGGTAGAAGATTGAACGCATGGTCAATGGCAAACCTTTGTTGAACGAGAAAATCGCCAAGCCCAGCGCCAATAGTGCGTAGATAGACCACGGGTGCAGTGCCCAGTGGTAAATCGTTGCTGCCATACCCAATGCTGATGCAGCTTCGGTGTTACCGATGGCACCCGCCAGTGGTGACCAGTCAGTACGAACACCGTCTTCAACGGTTACGCCACCCAATGCTGCACTGAAGTGTGACATTGGCTCTGATACGCCGAAGAATACCAGACCAATACCCATACCTGCAGCGAACAGCATGGCCAACCAACCCATATAGGAGTAGTCAGGTGTTGCTTCTGTACCACCGATGCGAACACGTCCAAGCGGCGTGACGATCAAGACCAAACAGACAACAACAAAAATGTTACCAGCAGAAAGGAAGAACCAATCCATGTTGGATGCTAACCATGAACGCAGGCCAGAAAAGAACGGCTCTACATGTTCTCCAAATGCGAGTGTGACTATAACGAACAGAACAATAAAGAGTCCTGAAATAGCAAACACGCGGTTATGGATATCGAGACCAAATGGCCCTACTTTTAAAGCAACGTTATCTTGACCAATTTGGTAATCGGTGTCGATTGCGTTGACTTTGCCATCGGGGCGTTGGATCCCGCCATTATTATCGGTACTCACGAATTATCTCCTTAAAAATACGTGACCGTTTACATCTTATTTTCTGTATCTGTGATAGCTTTTTGTGGGTTCTATTACAAAATCGTACAAATAAGCATCATTTTAGAGAAAATACTCTAACACCAAGTTTAACGATAAAAAACGCAATAACACATTGCATGTTTTCATCGTTACGATAAGTTTTATTTATCGTTTAAAATCTATCCCTTTGTTTTTAATGCTATTTAAGCATAAGCCCATTGCACGGTTTGTGACTATTGCCACAACGCCGACAGCGGCATGTCAGGGTCAAAATGGTATTGCAACTGCGCTTGAAGAAGCTCTGCCGTGGCTAACGCATCCGTTAAGGCATGATGGGGTTGGTAGGCTGGCAAACCATAACGCTCGCGCGCATGGCCTAAGCGTACAGAACCGGGTTTCTTGCCTTTTAACCAGTTGAGCCACCCAGCGCATTGTCGACGTTGTAACGCATATTCAATGTCTAGCGTGTCAACGACCGGAAATTGAATACCCTCACCAATGCAGTTAACTAACGCATGATGAAAAAATTGGCGCTCAATGTTTTTATAATGCACCAGCACCACTTTTCCGGCCATGGCCTCTAAAATGGGGGCCAGTAATGTATTGAGCTGCGGGGCATTTTTCACGTCTGAATCGGTAATCCCGTGGATCACCACCGACGATTCATTCAGCTCCCGATTTGGGTTCACCACCCAATGCCTGGATCCATTACATTGAATACGCGCCAAGGTAAACGGCACCAATCCAATAGTGAGGATGGCATCGTTTTGGGCATTTAATCCCGTCGTTTCAAAGTCTATAGAGACAAATGGCACGTCTTTTAACGGCGTATCACCGCTCACCATGGGAGTGGCATAGTAGGCTTTAAGGCGTGGATCGGTGGCCTCTGTGGCCAACTGTTGAAACAACGTTGGCCAGTCTGGCGTGCCGGACGTATCCAGCAGCGGCGCATCGCCTGCATGTTTGCTGAAGAGTCGCCTCATTTGCCGCTTCTCTGATAACGGAACTTCATGTAGTTCTGTGCGCTGCTTAAGATTTGGAACGCGGCTTTCAAATTACGGCGTTCAAAATCAGACATATGCTCAGGTTCAATGTTGTTATCCGGTTTTTCACCATTTTCAATATCCAACGCCTGATGTCGGATCCTCACCATGTAGATCAGCTCCATGGCGTCTTTTAAGTCCATGCCCCGCCCTTTCGGCAAGATGCCAGCATCATTGATGTCATCCAATCGCTCAAACGAGTTTTGCGAACGGGAGCCCATCGCCAACGCATGCACGCGGATCAAGTCAGCCATTGGTGCGGTACCACGGCGCTTCAAGTTTATCGAGTTACGGTGACGGCCATCTTTTTCCATCACGAAATCTTTAAAGAAGCCCAATGGCGGCGTACGGCGAATGGCGTTATAGGCCATCGCAGCCAAGAAACGGTTGTTCTTTTTCGCGCGACGTACGACAAAACTGCTAAGGTGTTCGGCCCATTTCAATCGGCCATGCACCGCCAACAAATCAAAGAAGATATTGCTGTTAAGCAGGCGTTCCGGCGTTGGGTTATCAATCCAATTGGCAAAACACTCTTCCCATTCTGCACGGGTTTTTCGCCATTCCGGATTGGTCGCCATGATATCGCCAGTGCAATATTCGTAACCACACTCTGCCAAGCCGTCACACACAAACTTGGCAAACTGCGCGAAGTACTCGCCATGCAATGCTTCATCGTAGCTATTATCTAAGATCAGGGCGTTATCTTGGTCGGTCACGATCAATTGTTCATCACGGGCCATCGAGCCCATGGCAATCAAACAATACGGGATCGGTGCGGGGCCTAACTCTTGTTCGGCCAATTCGGCCAATCTCTGTTTGAAGCTGCTGCCAATCACTGACATGGCGCGACCGATCATGTGCGCGTTGGCGTCTTCACTTACCATACGCACGAAGCAGTCTTTCACCTGCCCCGCCACTTGCTTGAGTTCATCAACGCTGGTTTGCTGATAAATGGTGCTGACCAGCAACAGACTGTTCTGCGATTCATAACGCACAATGTCTGTCATACCAATCACGCCGATCGGCTTCTTGTCTTTTAAAATAGGAAGGTGATGGGTGTTGTAACGCAGCATGGTCAGCATGGCTTCAAACACATACGCGTTGTAGTCCAGCGAGATCACATCGGTGGTCATCACTTCACTGACCATCAAATTGGTATCAATGCCCTGCGCTAGTACGCGAATGCACAGATCGCGATCGGTCAAAATACCCAATAACTGATCGTCATCGTCTTCCGTAGTTTCATCCGGCGAACGCACAATCAACAGCGCAGTAACATTCTCTTCCGCCATCAGCATGGCCGCTTCTTGAATGGTCGCTGTTGATGGTAACGTGACAGGGTCACGGCTTAAGATTTTGCGGGCTTTGGCGGTGGTAAAGTCATTGCCATCCGCTTGGCTGGAAACGGCGGTACGAAGGCGAGCGCTGTCTTCTAACTCCATAAAGTCAGCAAAGTTTTCAAACTCATCACACAACGCAATAAACAGTTGTTCAGGAATACAATATACCAGCGTGTCTTCAATCGCTTTCACGGGCATACGCACGCGGTTATTCATGAGCAAACCCATTTGCCCAAACAAACCACCCGAATCAATGCGGTTATACAGTTCACCTTTACGGCGATACACTTCTACGGCACCACTACGCACAATGTAGAGGTCGCGAATATCATCACCAAACTTCAAAATATCACTGCCCTGCCGGAAGTAAGCCACTTCGGCATTCATCGCAATGTTTTTAAGATGCTCATCGGGTAGGTCGTCAAAGGGGGGGTATTGGCTAATGAAATTGAGGACTTCTAACTGCTCAGCTTCCATTCATTTATTCCGCACATAGCCTAATCATCAGCAATAAATATCACTGAAAACCGCATCAATCAACAACTAAATCATTGAAAATGATATGAATAACCGCGAATTTACCGAATGATATCTCGTCATTTCGGGACCGTTGAGAGTGCGTTTTTTTGACTCTCGCTATTTAACGCTTCTGTTTTTTTCTTTCATATTAACAGGATAGCCAACACATCCTGTTACGCAATTTAAAAAAACAGCGCTTTTTATTTAACAAAAAACCGGAAAAAAAGAAGGGATAAATAAATACAACACATCGTTCACTCAGCTGCATATTACCGTTAATTTTGTGCTGCGGAATGAGTGCAAAAAGGAACAATTCAGTTTAAAGACCTGTATACCTAAAACTGTCCTAGAGCTGCCCCGCTCAGACACAGGGCGTCCCTCAAAGGCACTGCAACAACGCACCGCGTTCCTTTCGGCACACCGCGCGCTGTTTTACATCTCAGCTTGGATCTCGTTTAACGCCTCACGCAATTGCGTCAATGATACCGCTCCGGGAATGGCCCATTGCTGGTTAATCACTAATGTTGGCGTCGAGTTCACACCATAGGCTGCTGCCAATTGACGGTCTGCTTCTATCTCATGATGTCGCTGTGGATCGGGCATGTCCTGTTGGAAACGTGCTGTATCCAATCCGATTTCACCCGCAAGTGCAACCAGTACGGCGTCATCAGCAATATTGCGGTTTTCATGCAAATGCGCATGAGTGATAGCATCAAAGTAGTCCCAATATACGGCTTCGCTGCCCTGTTCTCCCCCTTGTTGAGCGGCCGCTTTACACGCCACCAGCCCAGGAGTTGAAATTGGATAATCAAACGCTTGGGCACGCATGCCTTCGACATTGATACGCTGATCATCGTCGGCTTTGGCACACTGCGCCCAGTGACCCATAATGATCTGTTTGGCTTGTGCGACCGAGCCAAATTTTTCGATTTGATCCTCACGCGTGGCGGTTAACGCAAAGGCGTGATGGTGAATATCAAGGTCAAATTCTGCGGCTAATTGACGTAAACGTGGTGATAACACGTAGCACCAGCCACAAATCACATCGTGGAAAAAATCAATTCGCAGTGTCGGTTGTTGCTTTTTGCTCATGGTGGTTCTTAATCCTGTCTAATTCATGCGATTCGCCGCACGTGGGCTCATTGTTAGGCGATCAGTACTCAGTGGCTTACAGCCAATCCAGTTGCGGCCCTGCCGGCACAATGCCGTAAGGGTTAATGTGTCGATGCGAAAAGTAGTAGTGCTGCTTCATGTATTCGATATCAATCGTGCGGCGAATACGTTCATCGGCAACAAGATCACGCATATAACGATATAAGTGCGTAAATGCACGCAATGGCTGTTTATTGGCCTTAAAATGCACTTCGTACACGGCTTCAAAACGCACTAACGTCGGCAGTAAAAATAAATCCGGCAACGTGACATTGTCACCCAGTAAGTACGTGGACTGACTCAGGCGTTGATCAAGCTGTTCCAAGGCTGCGAACAAGGTGTCACTGGCAGCATCATACGCGGCTTGTTCGGTGGCGAATCCCACCTCATACACTTTGCGGTTCACGTTTGCATGTAGCCATTGGTTCAGTGCGGTGATCTCCACCTGCATTGACGCGGGCACTAATTCAACCGGATGTTTGGCCAATGGCAGCCAACGAGTCGCAAGATCCATCGCCATGGCAGCTGAATCGTTACTGGCAATGGTCGCCGTCTTTTTATCCCACAGTAGCGGCACGGTGACGCTGCCGGTGTAATCGGCTTTGGCTTTCACATACAACTCAGCCAGCTTCGTGCTGCCGTAGAGGGGATCGACATGTGTTTCATCAAATTCCCAACCATCGGCATAACGCTTGGCCGCCACTGACGACACGGAGATCGCTGCCTCTAAGCCAAGATAAGCAATCACCAAATACGGCCGATGGGCAAACGGACAAGCCAGCGACATATATAAGTGATAACGCTCTGCTTCAACCTCGCTAGGTTGTGTAAACTGATCAATATGTGCCAGCTCACTTGCGTCTTTGTTCGGATACCAAATACCTTGCTCTAATACCGCCATGCTCAACCTCGCTCAGTTGGACCGTTATTTCGCGAATAATTATTTTGCGAATAACTGTTTCGCAAATTCACGTTTAGCCTTATCGCCTTATAGCGCACTTTCAAATGTCGCCATCAGGGCTTTCAGCTCAGCAGTGGTTTCGGTATCAAACTTACCCGCTTGGTATTTGTCGTAAAAACCACCCAAGCTGTACGTACCTTTCACATCACCGCCCCACCAAGGCATTAACTCGGCCATGGTTTTTAGGTTCGTTGCGCCACCGTTCGCACCCGGTGATGTGCTCACCAATAACACGGGCTTTTTTTCATCCCCAAAGAAGGAGGTGCCTTGCGGTGCCACACGAGACAACCAATCAATGGCATTTTTTAAGAAAGCCGGCATCGACCCATTATGCTCCGGTGATGCAATGATCAACGCGTCGTACTCATTCAGGGTAGCACGCAGTTTCACCGCGTCTTCCGGTACGCCTTGGCCTTCGACATCCAGCCCATACATTGGTAACGTAAAATCGTTCAGATCCAACGTGTTCACATCCGTTTGGGTCGCATGTGTCGCCAATGATTGAATTAAAATGTTGTGGATAGACTGGCTATTATTGCTACCGGTAAATGCAAGAATCTTCTTCATGGGGAGTCCTATTTTCTCTTCTTTTTCTGTCTACGGCTGACTGTCTTGGCAGCGCCTCTCTCTATGACAATAAGAATAATTGACTCACCTTAATGAATAAATACCATTATAGTGACTATATTGTTCACCAAAGCGGAACAATGGTATCCGCGATATAGGGCATAATACCCACCATCACCCACACAGCAGTACCCACAGCAATACCGAGGATTATGTGGATAAGATAAGAGCATTGACCGTGTTTCGACGTGTCGTAGAACTGGGCAGTTTTGTGGCAGCAGCTGACGATTTAAACCTGTCTAAGGCAGCCGTAAGCCGGAATATCAACGAACTCGAAAGCTATTTAAAAAGCCCATTGATCAACCGCACAACCCGTCAGTTGCACATTACCGATAACGGCCAACTGTACTACCAGCAGGTCTGTAACGTATTAGACGCTTTAAAAAACGCGGACTTATCGGTGATTGAGTCCTCTCAGCGCCTAACTGGCCGATTAACGATCAGCGCCCCGATGTCATTGGGCATTGTGGAGATCAACCCCATCATCTGCGCGTTCATGCAGGCGCATCCGGAATTAACCATTGATGTGGTGATGAGTGATGAAGTGATGGACTTGATCGATCAGGGAATCGATGTGGCCATTCGTGGTGGCGGCGAAATGGGTAACTCCAGTTTACGTTCACGCAAACTGTTCGATATTCGCCGCGTGCTGTGCGCCTCACCCGCGTATGTCGACCAAGCGGGGGCGTTGCAAACACCGGATGACATCGTGAACCATCGCTTACTCAGTTACAGCCTGTCGTCTACCGCCCGTCGCTGGACGTTTAAACAACACGATATGGTCAAGGCCATCGACTTACCCCCGAGTGTGTATGCCGTGAACAGTGGCCTCGCGTTAACCCAAACCGTCTGTGCCGGTCACGGTATTGCACTACTGCCCGATTTTTTTGTGGAGAAAGAGTTGGCGTCTGGTGAGTTGGTGGAGTTGCTGCCCGAATGGCAGATGGACAAACACGCCCTGTATATTGTGTACCCTTATCACAAAGAGCAATCATCCAAAGTCAGGGCCTTTATTGATTTTGTGGTGAAGCATTTTGAAGAAAAGCACACCGAGTACAAATACGCAACGCTCAAATAAAAAAGGAGCGTTTATACGCTCCTTTTACCGTCAGTCCAATCACTGTGTACGGGGCAACACGTTAGGAATGTGAAAAACACTGCCTTGTCACTAGGCCCCATTTCTCATCTTGATACATGTCTTCCTCAAACTTACCAGCGGTGTAATCTGTCACGACATCACGCCAAAATTTGACAGCATGATCGGCACCCGCTACTTGTTTGATTTCCCACGCGCCTCCTAACTGCTCGAAAAGGCGTGTAATAAACTGCTTGCCTACTTTGTTCTTTCTAAAACAAGGCAAAACGTAAAAATCACAAATCTCATAGGCTTTCGGTGATTTCTCATCAATCGCCGTTAGTGCTGCTGGCACACCGTCAACATACAGCAAGTAACCTGAAACATGACCTTCAATTTTCGGATAAATCTCAAACAGGCCATTTTCATTCGGCCTGTCATCAATAATCCGTGAAAACTCTGCCGCGTAACCTTGGTACAAATTTGCGTATACCTGTTCATTACCGATATCGACTTTAACGATATTCATACTTGCTACCTTGGTATAAAAAAAGCGTTCAACGTCCCTTTTATTCTGCCGAACGTGCAATTAGTTTTCGGCGACCTCAACCTCAATACCAAAAGGTCGCATCGCATCGAGCAAACGGGGAATATTATCGCCCCACTGGTTAGATATCACGACTTGCTCACCGGACGACAACGTCAGCCTGTCGGTCGGCGTGCTGTACCAGCGATCCAAATTGTTATCAGCAATCTCACTGACCAATGACACCACGCGCTTTAAATTGAACGGCAACAAAATGTCATGTATGGCCTGTAAGCTGCTTGGCTGATGGTCTTGAATCCAGTATGACAACACCGCGAATGCCAGTTTACGTTTGTTATAGACGCCGCCTTGGAAGCGGTATTTAGTGTAATCACGCTTTCCCTTGCGGCTCACGCGCTGTTCATCACGTTTTTCACGGAATTTGACCTGATATTCTTCCAACTCTGGCACCGGAATAATGTGTTCAGCATTAATCAGCACATCGTCTTTATAACGGTATGGTGTCAATCGCACACAACTGATGTCGATCCCTTTATCACGTAACCAAAGTACGGAGGTGGTCAACTCTTTACCGAAATCGGCGGAAGCCAAAACAATGCGCACGTCATTACCGAAATCATCCAAGCTGCTTTCATCCAGCCCGACAAAATCCAGCATCAGATCCCTTGCGTTTTGCTCTCTGCCTTCTTTTTGTAAATAGCGCTGAAAATAGTCACACGCTTTATCAAACGTCATGGTGGAAATCATCGCGGCGTAACGCAACGCCTGCAGATCCATATGCGCACCGACTTCATCACGCTTTAGTTCAATGACGACTAAATTGGCATTTTTATCGACTGCTAATAGATCAATGCGGCGGCGGCTGTCTTCCCAATCAGAAAATTCTTCCGAGATCACCAAGCAATCTGGCGCGATAGCCTCAATGTTCCTTTTTAGTGCCTCTTGCAAGTCCTGACGCTCTTGCAATCCTTCGGCCGCAAAAGTCGTTGGCGATAATGCCGTTAAGCTTTTATTGGAAATGTTATAAAGACTCATGATGAAAGTAATACGAAAAATAGGATGGAAGCGAGTATACATGAAGTAAATACGCCCTCACCATGGCGGCATACGATTTAAGAATTAACCATTATGAAAAGCGCGGGGAGACGACAGGCAGAAAGAAAGACAAACAGAAAGGTAGCTGTCGTGCCCTATCCCTCGAACGCGGTATAGAACACGACACATCATTAAAGCAGCGAGATTAACGTGCTTTCATTTCACACAGCTTAATGGCATTACCCAATACGTGCAGACAGGTCAAACGGCCGACACCACCCGGTACGGGCGTGATAGCAGCGGCTGAAACAACATCTTCATGGTGTTTAATATCACCCACCAGCTTGCCATCAATACGGTTAATACCAACATCGATGATTAATTGGCCTTCCACAAATTGGCTATTGTCTAGCGTGCCGTGATAACCCGTTGCCACCACGATCACATCAAACTGCGTCCAATCAACAGACGCGATATCAGAACGGCTATTGAAGCTTGATACCGTGCTCTGACGGTTGATCAACTCAATCGCCAGTGGCTTACCGACAATATTACTGCGCCCCAGTACCGCTACTTTAAGACCGGCGAAATGATTATCGCCAGCTTGGTTAGCATAATGATGCTCAATGATGTCAATGACCGCTTGTACCGTACACGGCAATACGGCATTTTGACCCAATACCAACTGACCCAATGTTTCTGAGCCGAAGCCATCCACATCAACCGTTGCTGGCAAATCGGGTGCCACAAGGCCGTTCGGTAACGGTAATTGGAACAACATTGGGTGATCGGCACGGGCAGCCAGACCATCCAAATCCGCTTGTGTGGTACCATCGGCATCCAGCGTGATGTGTTCGCATGGCAAACCCAGCTCATCAAACAAGCGGATTTTATTGCGTACATACACTTTACTGGCCGGATCGTCACCCACGGTCACGATAGTCAGTTTTACATCGAATTTTTCTGCGTCAATTTTCGCTTTCAACGCGGCCATTTTTGAATCGTACAGGCTACTGATTACTTCTTTCATGATACCCACTGCTTATTGATTATGTGTATTCCCTCATGCGCTTGATTCTACTCCAACAATGGCATTGGGCAACCCATGTCTGCAGCGAGCGGGGGTTTTGTTGAAATAACGGACAAAGGCGCGCTTAGCGTCTAAAATACAACCACTCACGCCATTTAGCTGTGGAAGTGGGAATTTTTGTGCTGTCATTCACCTTTCCGACAGAACACTTACGCTACCATGCTGACTTAGGTTTTCCCCAACAAGAGAATAGATGATGGATCTCTTACTGCTTAGCAATGGTAAAGTCGCCGGCAACACAAAAGTGATGGAATTTGCCCTACCCGCAATCACCGAATTACTGACGCGTAAAAACGTGAAAAATGTCGTGGTGATTCCCTACGCCGTGATCCGTGGCAGCCACGATGATCGCGCAGCAATGGTGGCAGACAGCCTAAGCCATCTTGATGTCAACGTGACAGGGTTACACCAAGCCGCCGATCCGGTGGAAGCCATCCGTAACGCGGATGCCATTATCGTCAGTGGCGGTAATACGTGGGTTCTGAACAAAACCCTGCATGATTTAGGCTTAATTGGCCCGATTCAGCAAGCTGTTATGCAACGCGGTGTGCCGTACATCGGCTGGAGTGCAGGCAGCGTAATTAGCGCACCGACCATTCGCACCACCAACGACATGTGTATTGTCAGCGCAGCCATTACCCCGTCACTCAGCTTTGTGCCATTCCAAATCAATGCGCATTATATTGATGCGACCATTGAAGGCCACATGGGCGAAACCCGTGATGAGCGTATTGAAGAGTTTTTGATTGTGAATCCGCACCAATCGGTGATCGGTATTCCAGAAGGCTCATGGTTGGCAGTAACAGATAACACGATGACCTATGAATCCGCCAATGAAAAACCGCTGCATTGGTTCCGCTTGAATCAAGATCGCTGCACCATGGCACCGGGGACGGATGTCAGTGAGCTGCTGGGCTTAGATTGTTAATACCTAGTTGCTAATATCTAGTCGCGAATACGATTAGATCACTAATATATGATTGTTAGCGCATGACCCACAAAAAAAGCACAACGCCATGTTGTGCTTTTTTATATTCATCGGTTTCTGTGTATCGTCGGTTATTGACGCGATACGGCATATTGCCTAGACGATTTTCTTCGGCAACCGCACCATCGGGATCATCACCGGGTAATCCCCCGCATGTACTTCATCCATCATCTCAAAGCCATGGCGTTCATAAAAGGCCATGTTCATCGGATGCGAACAGATCAAATACGCCAATTGTTTTTCTTCATCACACACTTTGGTGACACTTTCCATCAAGACAGAACCCGCACCCCGCCCCCGGTTGGCACTCTCAGCACCAATAAACGGTAAATACCAATGAGGCCGATTTGGCGTATAAGGGCTGAGTTTTTCACCCAGTAAAGCCAGTGTTTCCTGCTGCTGTTCGTTTGTGGTGGAGCGCAATAAGGCGTCCATTCTATCTTCATCCGGCTTCACACCCGGCGGTAACCACAGTGCGCCACAACCATTGTGATATAGCGCTGTACCAGTCGCAAACGCTTGACCGCCACACGCCATGATCCATTGTGGCATCGTGTTGATATAGACATCATTATCGGGCCAGCACCAACGGGCTGTCGGTTCAGTCGAAAACCCCATGACGATACTAATAATAACTTGCGATTGTATATCGTCAGGTACCCGACAAGACAATTCGATGCTGCTTCCGTTCATTCCTCTGCCACCTTTTCCAGGTCTATATAGATACATCGACATACTCACGCCGATATCGAGACATCAATTATCTACTGCGCAACGGTCAGCGCGGCATTCAGTGCCAGAATAAATATCAATACTGGGAGCAACCCCGCTTAACTTGGCCTGATGCCCCGCATCACTTGCCCAGTAACCATACGCCAACTTTGCGATTTATTCTGCCTTTTTGATCACAGCAACTTCCAACTCTCGGTTAAAAAGCCATCAAATTTGTTCGCAATGGTGCTTTTCATCTCATCCGCCAGCAGTAACGAGAAGCTTTCCAACTCATGCCCACGGGTGGCAATGGCCAAACTACGGCTCAGTCCCGGCTCTGGCAATGGCATCACCCGAATATTATCCAACAAGGCCATGTTGTGTGCCAAAAAGACAGGGGTGGCGAGTGTCCAGCCCAGTCCTGCATCAATCAACTCTAAAACGGTATCGGCACGTGACGACTCAAACCGCGTAGTGGGATTGAGCTTGCGCCATTTAAACCAATCCAGCGTTTGTGACCCCGTCGGCGAGGAGCTGGTATAAGAAATATAGTTTTGATTATTGCACAGCGATTTTATCGACTGCTCAGGCCATGACTTTGGGGTAATAGCTAAATATTTTTCCGTCAAAATCGGCGTAATGGTGATATTTCTTAACGGCTCAAGGTGGTTCATGGTCAAGATAATATCGAGATCACCGAGCTTTAGTTTTTCTAATAACGATGGCGCTAAGCCCGTTGATAGGCTGACATGATTGACTTTAGGTTCCAGAAACTGGAATAAATCCAGCCCTATCACCCCCACTAGCGAATCGATCATCCCAATACGCAATCGCATGATTTGATGGTTATCCAACGCATGGATCCGCTCTTCGGCTCGCTTACTTTCAGTAATGAACTTCGATCCAAACTCATACAGCTCATGCCCGGCTAACGTTGGGCGAATGGGCCGCTTGCTTCTATCAAGCAACTGCGTATTCAGGTTGTTTTCAATGCTAGAAATAAGCTGTGACACCGCCGATTGTGTTTGGGATAACTGCTCGGCTGCCGCACTGAATGATCCCGTATCAATCACGGCAATCAATGCTTTCAGGTGGCGTAAATCAAAGTTAAATTTTTTCATAACACTTCATGGCCCAACACTATTAGAAAAACTACTAGTGAATATTACGATAATTCCTACTGATCGGTAGGCGATCAAGCTCGCATTTTCGTTTCGATAATTTCACTACATTGTGTGCCAACAACGTTAATTATCAGATTATCAGGAACAAACACTATGCGTATCGAAACTGACTTTTTAGGCGAAATGGCGATAGATGATGCGGTGTACTACGGCATTCAAACGGAACGTGCCAGACTGAATTTTGCGGTTTCAGGCCGACTGGCTTCTGATGTGCCTTACTACATCGCTTCCATTGCCGTCATCAAGCAAGCCGCCGCCAAAGCCAACCACGCAATTGGTGCACTGGATAAAAACCAAGCCGATGCCATTGTACAAGCGTGTGAAGAAGTGATTGCAGGCCAATTTGCCGACCAATTCCCGATTGATGTGTTCCAAGGGGGTGGCGGTACGTCATCCAATATGAACATGAACGAAGTACTGGCTAACCGTGCCAACGAGATTCTGACGGGCAACAAAGGCTATGACGCCGTGCACCCAAATACGCACGTCAACATGGGCCAATCCACCAATGACGTGATCCCAGCGGCGATGAAAGTGACCAGCTACCAAGCGGTCAACGGTCTGATCGACGAAGTGGCTAAGCTGGAAACCCTGCTTGCACAGAAAACCGAAGACTTTGCTGACATCGTGAAGTTGGCGCGTACCTGTCTGCAAGATGCCGTGCCAATGACCTTCGGCCAGCAGTTCAGTGGTTACTACCACCAAGTGAAACGTCTGCACCAAGCGCTGATCACGGCCAACCGTGGTAACCTCGAACTGCCATTGGGTGCAACCGCTGTAGGTACGGGTTTGTCGACCCATGAAGGTTATTTGGAGCGTGTGTATGTCGAATTGCAAGCGCTAACCGACACCCCTTATGTGGCTGAAGATAACTTCTTTGATGGTCTGCAAAACGGCGACGGTTACTTAGAAGTGGCCGCACAAGTGAAAAAGCTGGCGGTTTTCATGTCGAAAATGGCCACCGATTTCCGCATTCAAAGCTCTGGCCCGCGCGCCGGTTTCAATGAGTTGACACTCCCAGCCGTACAGCCTGGGTCATCTATCATGCCAGGTAAAATTAACCCTGTGATGCCTGAGCTCGTAAACCAAATCGCCTATCAAATCATTGGTAACGACACCGCCATTACGATGGCCGTCGAAGGCGGCGAGCTGGATTTAAACGTGTGGGAACCGGTGATCATCAAGTCCCTGTTTGAATCTATCCAACTGTTGACCAATACCCTGCCGTTGTTCATGGACAAATGTATTGCCGATCTTGAACCGAATGTGGCGGTTTGCCGTGACTACGCCGAAAAGAGTACCGCGCTCGCCACCGTTATCGCGACGCTATTTGGCTACAAAGTAGGTTGTCAGGTGGCCAGTGCGGCATTTGATCAGAACAAACGCGTTCGTGATGTCGTACTTGAGCAAGGCATTCTTACCCCAGAGCAAGCGGATTACCTGCTTGACCCAATGGTGATGACGGATCCCGCCAAAAGTGCTGCCGCTATCCGTCGCTATCAGGAAGAGCAACAATGAGCACCTCCTCTGATACAAACCTAGATTCAAATGTGAATCAGGCGCTGCAGCCCTTTTTAGAACAACTGGCGCAATGGTGTTGTGATTTACAACTCAACGCCATTCCGGCGGAAGCGTTAGACGTGGCACAAACGGCGATGATTGATTACTTTGCCGTGACGATCCCCGGCAGTGAAATGCCGGTATCCAAAAACATTCAGGCCTTTGTGGCGAACCGTGTCACGCACGGACCGTGTCGTATTCTCGGTACCGAGCAAACCGCCAGCATGGCCTACGCCGCGTACGCCAATGGTGTGGCTTCACATGCGTTAGATTTCGATGACGTCAGCTGGGCAACCATTGGTCACCCCACCGTGACGATTGCACCGGCGGTACTGGCAGCAGCCGAACAAGAAAACGTGATGGGTGATGAGGCGCTTTTGGCCTATGTCACCGCCATTGAAGGGCAACACAAAATTGCCCGCTTACTGATGCCGACCCTGTCTGAGCAGGGCTGGCACACGACGCCGGTGATTGGCATTTTTGGCGCGGTAATTGCCGCGGCCAAAATCCTCAAGGTCGATGCCCACACACTCAGCCATGCGCTGGCCATTGCGGCGTCGATGGCCTCTGGCGTGCGCGGTAACTTTGGCAGCCAAACCAAAGCGCTGCACGCAGGCATGGCAGCATTCAACGGTATCAATGCATTAGAACTGGCGCAACTGGGGGTCACTGGCCGTCTTGATGTCTTAGAAAATGCCGATGGCTTTGCCGCGTGTTTTACCGGACTCACCCTCACCTCGCCGTCTGTGGCGGCGATGACGGAATGGGATATTTTGACGCCGGGGATCGTGTTTAAACAATACCCGTGTTGCAGCGGCTCCCACCCAGCCATTGATTGCCTGTCTGACGCGATTGAAAATCATGGCATCTCAGCCGACAACATTGAACACATAGCCGTGGGTGTTAGTTTACTGGGCCCGCGTGAACTGGTGTGTAACGCACCGACCAATGCCATTGAAGCGAAGTTTTCGATGCAGTATGCGCTGGCCGCACGCCTACACTACGGCCAAGTGGGGCTGACACAGTTTACCGACACCGCGGTGCAAGATGACACCATTCAGGATTGGATACGCCGTATTGATATGACGATCGATCCGGAACTGGCCAAGCTCGGTTTTATCGGCACCGCCCCAGCCAAGCTGACCATCACCACCAAAGATGGGCAAACCCATTGTTTTGAAAATAATTTAGCCAAAGGTAATCCGGAAAAACCGTTGTCTGAACAGGATATTGCCAGCAAATTTTCCCACTGTGTCACTCCGATGCTCGGTGAAGCACACACGGAACGTTTGTATCGCCACCTGTGTCAGCTCAGCACCACGCCCATTTCAACAATAATAAAATAATGGTCTGACTATGTACCCGACACATTCCTCAACATCGCAAAAAGTGCAACTCATTACCACCGGCGGCACCATCGATTCGTACTACGATATCGATGCCTGCACGGTGTTCCCTTTAGCCGAAAGTCCGATTCCGGCGTACTTAAAAAAGTACATCCGCATGGACGACAACAAACTGCAGCACACCCCGATCTGCTGCAAAGACAGCCGTGAAATCGACGAGCAGGATCTGAACAGTATCTACCAGTCCATTTTGACCAATGACAGCCGGTCACATGTGATCACTCACGGTACGTTTACTGTGTTTGACAGTGCCCGCAAGCTTAAAGCCATGCTGGGCGACAGCAACCGCCATACGGTCGTTTTTACCGGCGCCATGTGGCCGCTTGAAGGCTTTAGTTTAAACGATGCCGCCTTCAATTTAGGCGCGGCAATCATGGCCGCCAAGTGTTCTGCCCCTGGCGTGTATGTGGTGTTCTTCGGCGAGATCTTTGACGTTGAAGCGATGGAGTCGTTACACGCGTAATGGCCTTGCTGTGAGATATTAATACTGGGGATGTTGAGGAACCGTGTTGATTGACGTAACCATCTGATTAGAAATGGTATATATATCCCCTGTGAGAAATACTCACAGGGGAATTTTTAGGGTCCGCCATATACCCCGATACCAACAGATTACTGAACGGTAGATCGCGACAAATAGATATGCAGCAGCCCCAACAAACCATGCCCCACGATATACGCTTCTATCAGCCCCGTTAACGTTTTGTGCACGTCTTTCGCATCATGACTCCACCCACTATCACTGAGCCATAACATCAACCACATCGAACCGGATATCGCCACCAGCAAACCGGCGCCGAGTCCCAACCCTTGTACACATGCCGCCACCCCCTGCGGATTGGCTTCTGGCAAACGCCGTTGCTTGAGTTGCTGAAAATCGGCCTTGATCTGATCACACTGCCACCAAAGATACGGATAGAAATACCGCAAACCATGCGCACGTAATTCCACCCACGTAAACAGCACAATCGAGAGTAAAAACAGGCACCCAAATACGATGTGACCCCATGTAGAGACTTGCGCAAGCACGGTCTCTCTGATCTGCCCTTGCTTATCAATATGCATCCCATTACTGAGTAGCAACTGCGTTAATGCAATCACCATGACGGTATAATGCAAATAACGAATGTGCCGAACAAACTTCACATGGAAATAGTGTCTGAATAGTTGAAACATTGGCGGCCTTATCGGGATAAAAAGACATGCCGATAAGTATATACCCCGGGCATAAACGCGTGAGAAGGGCAACGCGCCTCTCCCGCCAGAAACAAAAAAGCCCCCGCAAGATGTCTCACGAGGGCTTTTAACGGCAGATGGTTAGATTGCAACCTAGCAACCTAGCAACCTAGCAACCTAGCAACTCATAACAGCAGTCTTCACAAATACTGTCACTATCCAGGAAGCCGGCAGGATAACGATATTTACAAATTATGCAGCGTGGAAACTGACCATAATCGGCCAGTAACCGTAAAAGGGTTTGAATCGCTATCTCAACGTCATCCGAGCAATACGTCGTATGTACACACCAGCACTGCTCTGGGTATTCGTTTTCTCGCTGTATCAATTCACAAGTCTTTAAAACGATCGGTTTAAAGTTTGCGTCCCGACATGGCGTCTCATTTTTCGGGTTCTCATTCGTCCCAAAAAAATCAATCGGCATTAATGAACTCATACTCATAAAACATTGCGGACTTTGTAAATGATAGAGGCACAAATACTCATCACGCGGTATGTTCCGCTCGATCATTAATCCTTCAACATACACCCACACGCCTTGCACTAAATGCTCATCTAAACATACTGCACCTTGTATCAAGGCGTCGTAAGCCGTGCAAAGCTGTTCGTCTGTTAATGCCAACTCATGGCTCCCTGTTTTGTTTCAATAAAACATGCTTCAACAATGCATGTCTATTTGTTACCGCCTATTGTCCATATCTGCAGTAAAAAAACACGCATAAATTCTCAATTTATGGCTCATAAAACAATCAGTTAGATAGCACGTAACACATGAAGATAAAACACACCGCGTCGTTGCATGAATATCATACAAATACTGATTATGAGGATATTTATTTGACTATTTAAACATTAACGACAACAAAAAAGAAGACACAGAAGCCATGATGGGCTTGAATTAGACTTGCATCTACTGCTTTTCGGTATATATTAGGGGCAAACAAAAGTACTGGATAAATAACCATGACTCTCCACAACGACAATCATTCTGCGGACATCAGTGCCGATATTGCGAACAAATTGAATGCGATTGGTTCTGCTCAGCGTGAACGCTTGGCGTTCATTGACTTTGCCCTCTATTTTTTTGGTGAAGTCACGCGGAAGGATTTGATTGATCGTTTTGCTGTCGGTCATGCGGCGACCACTCGCGATCTCGCCCTGTACAAAGAACTGATGCCTGACAACCTCAAGTTGGACATGCGATCGAAAAAGTATTTCAAACAGGCTGACTTTCTCCCGCTTTTTACCCTCGATCTTCAGAAAACCTTAGCGACAATCTCTTTGGGTTACGGGGATGGCTTTGCAGGCCATCAAGCCTTTCCGATCAACTGTGAAACGCCTATCTCGCTGACTATCCCCCGCACGCCGGTCATGGCAGTGTTGTGTGAAGGCATTTACCGCCATCGATTAATCGAGATTGATTATATCTCAGCATCCAGCGGACAAAGTACCCGCGTGATCGCGCCGCACAGCTTGGTCGATTCTGGCAACCGCTGGCACATTCGTTCATTTGACCGCAAGAACAATCAGTTTATGGATGTGGTCTGTAATCGCGTTGTCGCGGCACGCATTATTGAGCAAGCGCCCGATCAACACGAAAGTATCGACGCTGACCGTCAATGGCAGAAATACATTGAATTAGAATTGGTACCGCACCCAAGGTTAATCAATCCAAAAGCGATCGAAATGGACTACGAAATGCGTGAGGGTAAACTTGTGATTGAATCGCGCGCGGCATTAGCCGGCTATTTACTGCGTAAGTGGGAAGTGGATTGCAGTGCGGATGGGTGTCTGTATGTATACGTGGGCTATCAACTGGCACTGAATAACCCGCAAGCCTTGTACCAAGTAACCAGTGCAATGCTCGCCCCCGGGTACAAAGGCTGAGCTATCGCGCTAAACACGCCCTAAGCCGCTGAGCAAGACAACGTCTCAAAGCAACTTCGCAAAAAAACAGAGCCCACCGTATAGTATGTATCTATCACTACCTATCACGGAGGCTCTCTGTTTCGGCTTCTTGGGGGGGGGGTTATTGATAAGTCTTATTGGGAAACCTTCTTTGAGAAGCCTTATTTGGGAATATTAAAACGTTTTTCCCCATTACAGACAAAAGTAAAGTAACGTTGGCGTTCATTAAAGGCTTGGAAGCCTTTGCCATGGCAATAAGCCCCGTTCAATTCATGCATGTAGGCTAACGTGGCTTGATCTTTCACAGTGAAATAGCTGTCATTTTCACAACGCACACGAATTTTGCCATCGTCACCCTGCGAGTACGATTTCACCTTAGACCCACATAAGGTAAAACTGGCTTCCACATAGTCATCAGCCCGCTCATCAACAGACTTGCTACACCCTACCGCCAATAAAGACAAAAAAATCACTATCAGTTGTTTCATCGCTACCGCCTTACACCGATTAACAAAGATTTCTACTTATAATCAGTGTAGTGCGTGTGGTTAAAATTGATGGATTGATTGCCTTTTTTTGTCTTTGTGGTTGTTGGATGGCAGTCTTTTTTTTGTCTTTTTATTTTAGCCGTTCATGCGGCGTTTTTTACCCGGTTTGTCGTCAATACGGCGTCGATGCCAGACCGAGTAATGACGCAATCCCGCAGGACCATGCGCGATAATTACCGACATCAACAATACCGTGATAAATAACGCTGGCTTGTGCGCGGGCAAGAAATAAAAACTTCCGATCAGCGCCAACTTCACATACGTCAGCACGCCTTTTAATTGAATCAACCATAAACGTGACTGGCGAATTTCTAACACCGTCATGATCACACCCGTAACCATGGCCATGATCCACCAGTGGAGCCATAACGATTTATCGACACCATACAAAATGCCCCCAGCACTGCCCGCAATGCCGAGAATGTGTAACGCACGAATGGCGGTTTTGCTCAGGCGCTGAATCCAAAAATGGGTTTCAGACATGCCAAATTCTTCACCTTGCGGGGCGTCTTTCGGTGCTGAGCGGTTTGACTGGGGTGCCTGACGGCAAGAGGAGGTATCTGTCTTGTTTTTCATGATGTGTTTCGGGTATGGCTACAATGCGTGCAAGCATACCCGTTCTCATAGGACAACAACAGGCTATAAGGCTATTTTACACGCTTGGCTTTAATGATGGCACTCAACTGCCCATCCTCAACCATGACACAATCCATGCCTGCGGCTAATGCTGCTTTTTGTCCTAATAAGGTGTCTTCAAACACCAAGCACGCTTCGGGCGCCACACCGATGCGCTTAGCCGCTTCTAAAAACGTATCCGGTTCCGGCTTGTGGTTGTCCACATCATCAGCCGTTACCAACGCATCTAAGTGCGGATAAATGCCGGTTTCACTGAGCAAGGGCTCAGCATTCATCAATCGGCATCCGGTGCCCACTGCGATTTTTTTCGTGGCTTTATTGGCCAATAAAAGCTGATAGGTCACGGGGATGACCTCTCCTTTGAATGCTAACGCTTCAAAATGATGACACTTGGTGTCCGCCAACAGCTGCGGATCAAAGTGCTGTTCCCATTGATGATTAATGGCATGGGCGGTTTTTATGGTGGGTGAACCGCCCAACGCATAAAACCACTGTGCATCAAACGGAATTTCAAATTCTTCACAGGTTTGACGCCACGCTTCAACATGCGCAGGCATCGAATCGATCAAGGTGCCATCCATGTCAAAAATCAGCCCTTGGTAATGTGATAAATCCATTATTAACCTCCTTGCTTATCGTGTTTCTGCCTGCGTTATTGATTTACAAATATAGCTTGTCTGCAGGTATCATGCTTTGCGGTTCAGCTGCAATAAATCCCATTTATTGCCATACAGGTCTTGGAATACCACGACCGTTCCATAATCTTCAACGCGAGGTTCTTCATTAAAAACCACACCGTTTGCTTTCATCAGCCCATAGTCACGCCAGAAATCATTGGTTTGCAAAAACAAAAACACACGACCGCCGGTTTGGTTACCCACCGCTTGCTGCTGTGCTTCATTGCTCGCTTGTGCCAACAATAAATTCGTCCCATTTCCGTTCGGTGGAGAAACTTGCACCCAACGCTTTCCGCCACCTAAATCGGTATCTTCTACCAAGGTAAACTGAAGCTTCTGAGTATAAAAGGCAATCGCGTCATCGTAATTGTCGACCACTAAGGCAATATTGCCGATTTGCTGCTGAACCTGCTGTGACATTGAGACTCTCTGTCAGAAAAAGACGAAGGTCGATCTATACCACTTTCATCCTATGAGAAACAAGCAAATAGCGGTATGGGGTTTACTTCACCTCTAGCTTCACTAAGCCCCATTTTTTTGCGACCCGATCGAAAAAACCTTGCACACGTTTGAGCTCAATCCAGTGGTTCACATAATTGATCCACTCCTGATCGCCTTTTGGCAGCAGCATGGCAATCGGTGTAGGACGACGCATGCCATCTACACGCGCAATGCTCAGTTGTGGATAACGCTGAATTAACGTTGCGGCTTCAATGTTAGAGGTAATGATCGCGGTCGATTTATTATCGAGCAGGTACTGGTAACCTTGGTTGGGGGAATCGAGACTATGCTGACGGGCTTTCGGCAGCATTTCTTTCACGATAGCCTGCTGCACCGTCCCCGAAGTGGAAGTGATGACGACGGAAGGAGAATTGAAATCGCTCCATTTGCGATAGCGACTAAGGTTGTTCTTTTGGATAATCGGTACGAACGCCAAATAGAAGTACGTGTCGCTGTATCCGGCCATGCGTGCACGGTGAAGGTTTAACGAGGCGCTGCCTGTCATGTCATACTTGTCTGTCACGACACCGTTCACCAGTGTTTTCCAGGTCGTCGGGACATATTCCACCGTCACCCCAAGATCTTTGGCTAACTCTGTGGTGATATCAATATCAAACCCGCGGTAAAAATTGGTGGCCGGATCCCGCATCGTCATCGGACTCCAATCGCCCGTTGTGCCCACACGCAGCACACCGCGATCCATAATGTCTGACAAACGGGACGCGGCATAACTGGGAAAGGCATAGAGTAACAGCAATAAAAGCATAGGCAGAACAACAAAAAATACCGCACAATTCCGGCTGCAACGTTCCTTTACAAAGACCCCAGTTACCATCATACAGACCCCTGATACCTTCTACTTATATCGTTGTCTTTAAAAGATAGCAGTAATTTATCTTTCTATTTTTTAACTTTTATAGCCTTGCAAAAACATCGCAATGCAAGCCGTCAAATACGCCTTGCGCTCATCGTCTGACTCCTCCGCGTCTTGCCCGAGATTCGCCCAATACACCGACTTGCCATGGAACATCATCAGCAATTGCAGCGCCGCATGGTGGCAATTTAGGCTTGCCATTAGCTCACCTTTTTCCACCAGATGTGCCAAATACACCGCCATGTTACGCGTGGTGCATTCCGGTCCCGCATGCAAGTACACGGCAGCTAACTCCGGATGGCTATCACTTTGGCTCACCGCCGTTTTATAGGTATTTTTGACTTCATCAGACAGCAACATAGTTTGAAAACGCCAAGCAAAATCAAACAATACTTCGGCCGCAGGACGCGGATCACTCGTTAGGCTGACATCTAACTGATTGGCGATACAACGCGCACGAATACAGGTATCAAACAACTCATCTTTGGTTTTAAAGTGGGCATACACGGTTTGCTTGGACACCTGAGCCTTAGCCGCAATGGCTTCCATGCTGATCCCATACCCCTGTTCCACAAACAATGCCGTTGCCGCTTGTAAGATTTGTTCTCGTTTTTGCGCACTTCTTGGACTTAACACCCGATCACCCTTCTTTCGGCACTTATACAATCCGATAGCAATTTGACTACAACTGAACTAGACAGTCCAGTTCCATTGTATTATTTTTTAAAAATGGACTAGACGGTCTAGTTTATCAAGAAGGCAGGATGTTATGCGAAGGATCTCTACCACCAGCGCGATTATGTTATCCGTATTACTGGTGGGCTGTAACAGTTCGAGTTCGGAACCCGATGGCCACGCGCAACAAAACGCAACGTCCACGTCTGGACAGGCAGCAGGACAGGTTTCAGGCCAACAAACTCTCAGCGTCAATACGTTCACTCTACAGGCCACCGATCACTATACCGTGGCACGCGAATACGTCGGCATGGTGCAAGCCGGTCAACAAGCGAATCTCGGCGTAGAATTAGGGGGCAAAGTGGCCAAGCTCTGGGTCGATGTCGGTGACACGGTCACAACAGGGGATCCTCTCATCACGCTCGATACACAAATGTTACACACCCAAGTCGATGAACTGACCGCACGCCAAGCACAAATTACCGCCCAACTTGAACTCATCGAGGCCAACTTAACCCGTCAGCGTGCATTGAAAACCAAAGGATTCAGTGCTGAATCGGAAATGGATGCGTTACGCAGCCAGCGAAATGCGCTGAAAGCCAGCTTTCGCCAACTCACGGCAAATCTGAACGCCAACCAATTACAGCAGCAGAAATCCACGGTTTACGCCCCCTACGATGGCATCGTCAGTGATCGTTACGTCTCAACCGGTGATGTGATCAACACGGGCTCTCCTACCCTGACATTACTGGCGTCGTCACGTAAAGAAGCCCACATTGGTATTCCCGCCAAGCAATTACCTAAGTTGGCAGCAATCACAGACTGGACACTCCGCATTGGTGCAGTCACCTATCCCGCATCTCTACTTAATCCCGGCGCGAACATTGAACGCGGCTCACGCACCGTGAAACTGCGCTTCGCCTTACCCGGTGATGCCAAGGTCATCAACGGTGAATTAGCCTATCTGCAGTTTCAGGACCGTCATAACACAGCCGGCTATTGGATCCCCCTTTCCGCGATGACCGATGGGCTTCGTGGGGTATGGAATGTGTTTGCGCTGCGTGAAAACCCGACGGACGTCAGCAACAGCAACAGCAACAAGACATTTACGGTCGAACGCCGTTCAATCCAAGTGTTGCATGCCAACAATGACCACGCCTACGTCGAAGGTGCGATCAGCCCCAATGAAAAAATCATCGCCGATGGGCTTCACCGCTTAGTGCCCGGCCAAACGGTATCTCCCGTAAAAAAGCTGCCTCTGCCTCTCAATAACCCATTGGACGAGGCAACATTATGAGCATGCTTCCCATCATCAGTAACACACGGTTACTGATTTTAACGGTCGGGTTGCTAATCGTCGCGGGCCTGTCCGCCATCAGTACCCTACCGCGCGCTGAAGACCCCGTGATCCATAACCGTTTTGCCAGTGTCATCACCCATTTCCCTGGCGCGACTGCCGAACGTGTCGAAGCGCTGATAACGGAAAAAATAGAAACCAGCCTGCGCGAATTAGACGAAGTGCACTTACTCACCTCGGTCTCTCGTCCGGGGATTTCCGTGATCCAAATTGAGCTGAAAGATGCAATCACGGATGCCTCCCCCGTGTGGTCGCAAGCCAGAGATAAGCTGACCGACGTGGAAGTGTTACTGCCACAAGGCGCCTCAAGACCCGAATTGGATGACGATCATGGCTATGCGTTTACCGTGATCACCGCCTTGTCATGGCAAGGGAATACGGAACCAGACTTACTCACATTACGACGCTATGCCATCGAACTGGGTAATCGTCTGCGCAATTTAAGTGGCGTTGAGTTTGTGGATACCTATGGCTTGCCCGATGAAGAGATCCTTGTCTCTCTTGACCCATCAGCGACCAGCGCTGTAGGGCGTTCCGCGCTTTCCCTCTCACAAGCAATCAACAATGCCGATGCGAAAAATGCGGCTGGTGAATTAGTTAACGGTGCTAACCGCTTTACCTTAGAAGTATCTGATGCTTTAGATTCTCTCGATCGCGTACGCCGTGTACCGATCGCGATGGACAACAATGGCTATTTGGTTCGCTTGGAAGACATCGCGACCGTGAAACGTCAAGCGGCCTCGCCCCCGACTGAATTGGCCTTCATTAACGGGAAACCTACCGTGATCGTGGCGGCACGCATGCAGCCGTCATTGCGGGTCGACCAATGGACCGAGCGCGTCAATACCTTACTCGCCCACTACAATGCTCAATTGCCCAGCAACATCAACGCAGCGATCATTTTTGAGCAGCAAAGCTACACGGAGAACCGCCTTGCTGAGCTTAACAACAGTTTGCTTATCGGTTTTTCCATTATTTTAGTGGTGCTGTTACTGACCTTAGGCGGACGTTCAGCCTTGATTGTGGCACTGTCATTGCCTCTGACCGGTCTTGTCACCCTTACCATGATGAAGTTCTCCGGATTGCCGATTAATCAAATGTCCGTTACCGGATTGATCGTGGCATTGGGGATCATGGTAGATAATGCGATTGTGATGGTTGATACCATTGCGCATTACAAGCAACAAGGACAGGCTAAGTTGGATGCGGCCATGAAAGCCATTCAGCATTTATGGGTGCCGTTATTGGGCTCAACCCTGACCACTGTATTGGCGTTCGCACCTATCTTCCTCATGCCGGGCCCTGCAGGGGAATTTGTCGGAGCCATTGCCATTACCGTGTGTTTCTCGCTGATTGGCTCATACCTGATTGCACACACGCTGGTGGCCGGTTTTGCGGCGCGCTGGCTGCCCAATGCGAAACAAAGTGGTCGCTGGTATCAGTCCGGCATTCGGATCCCAATGATCAGTCATCGCTTTGAAGGATCCGTGCGTCTCGCCGTTAAGCACCCGTTGATCACGGCGTTACTGGTCAGCACCTTACCCATCACCGGCTTTTGGGGCGCAGGACAACTCACGGAGCAATTCTTCCCCCCGTCTGATCGTGACATGTTTGAGATCCAGCTCTTTCTTCCCCCGCAAGCCAGTGTGTTTGCCACCACAGCTGCCACCCAGCAAGTGGATGCCATCATGGCGGAATTTGATGATGTGGAAAGCGTCAGTTGGATCGTTGGCGGGAATTTTCCGTCCTTCTATTACAACTTGCTCAGTCGTCAACAAGGCGTGCCTAACTTTGCCCAAGCCATGGTGAAAGTCGCCAACTTTGAGGCTGCAAACCGTCTGATTCCGGTTATCCAACAGCAATTTGACCAACGCCTTCCCCATACGCAAATTCTGGTGCGAAAACTGGAACAAGGCCCACCGTTCAACGCCCCATTAGAAGTCCGGGTTTACGGGCCTAACTTGGATCAGCTGAAAGTACTAGGAGAAGAGATCCGCCTGATCATGGCGCAAACACCCGATGTGACCCATACCCGCGAAACCTTGCAGCCGGGCACACCGAAAGTACATGTGAATGTGAATGAAGAAGCCAGCCATTTAAATGGATTGTCATTACGTGATGTGGCCAACGTGTTACAAGCTTCTTTCACAGGGCGTCTTAGCGGCAGCATC
This sequence comes from Photobacterium japonica, assembly GCF_050337005.1. Lineage (NCBI taxonomy): Bacteria > Pseudomonadati > Pseudomonadota > Gammaproteobacteria > Vibrionales > Vibrionaceae > Photobacterium > Photobacterium japonica. Next base: position 31,414 of record NZ_JAKJSN010000028.1, read on the forward strand.
ATTGAGGCCAGCGAGTCGATTCCCGTTCGTGTGCGTGTCAGTGATGCCGCCCGTGAAAACATGAGCCACCTCAGTAGCCTCCCCCTACCAGTGACAACGTCACAAGAATTGCTGACCATCCCCATGTTCGCGTTGGCCGATCTCAGCTTAACGCCGAGCCGAGGGGCGATTCCACGCCGCAACGGTCAGCGGGTCAACACCATTGAAGGTTATATTCGCGCGGGCGTCTTACCGCAAACAGCCTTAGAACATTTTCAAACGCGGCTAGACACCTATCGGCAAACCCTGCCCTATGGCTACACCTTGGAATTCGGGGGAGAGTCGGCAGAGCGAAACGAGTCGGTGGGAAACCTGCTAGCAAACTTGACCATGGTAATGACATTGCTGGTCATGGTGGTCGTACTCTCGTTCAACTCTTTCCGTCTCAGTGCCATTATTTTCCAAGTCGGCTTTCTGGCATCGGGACTAGGATTGCTGTCGGTATGGCTATTTAACTACCCATTTGGCTTTACCGTGATCATCGGGATCCTCGGTTTAGTCGGGTTGGCGATTAATGCAGCCATTGTGATTTTGGCTGAACTCAAAGCCAGCCCACAGGCAAGACAAGGGGATATGGATGCCATTATTACCGCGGTCATGAGTTGTACTCGCCATATTACGTCAACCACTATCACGACCGTGGGGGGCTTTATGCCGTTAATCTTGGCGGGTGGCGGGTTCTGGCCGCCATTTGCAATCACCATTGCGGGCGGCACCGTGCTCACGACCCTGGTGTCATTCTATTTTGTACCGGCAGCGTTTCGCTTAGCGGTTAAATACAAAGATCTGGACAGTGTGATGCCCTCTGCCCAACCTAATCCTTACCGCGCACCATAAAAAATGGCGACCGTCCGGGTCGCCATTTTTATTGCCGTGTCAAATGCTACGCGAACCCGTTAATCACAAACATTGCTGTTGCAAATCAGAATACGCCTGCTCAAACGCCAGATTAGGGAAGTATTCGTTATTGATCAGCAAGCTCTTACTTTCCGTCCAGTTCATCACAAATGAGCCGTTACCATAAGGTATGTTGTACACCTCAAAATGGCGATCCATACGTTCAAACATCAAGTTTGCGGCTAACCGTCCGGAACGTACACTCATGTTTTTGTAATACTGGAAATCACCGTGACAGGTTTTCACAATGTATGACCCTTTATCACTGCGAACACTGATGTAAGGCTCCAGCGTATTCTCAAACTGAGAGAGTGTCCAAATACCCGACTCTCCGCGTAAACGGATCAGCGGATCCGCTTTCTCAACAGTGGGAGTATTCACCTGCGCCGTCTTCGTCGAAGTCGCCTTCTGCTGGGCATGATCTTCTGGGTTCATGTGCAAAATCGTCAATACTTCTTGCTCTACCGCAGCGTCTTCCACCGTCACGCTGAGCCATAATGCTTCTAACGGTGCACGAGCGGCACTGACTAACCCAGCCACGACAAGCACTATTAGCAATGCCGCAACGCCCCGATTGAGTAAGCGGTTTTCTCCCAACCCACGAAGTTGCTTCAACACCGTTGGTGAAATTGCCCCCGCCGCAGCATTTTTAGTCCCTTTTGCCGGAGTGGTCGGATTACCTGTCGCCGTATAACGCTGAGAGGATGCTGACTCACGACGCATCATGTTGTCGAGTTGCGTTTGTAACTGTCGATTTTCACGTCGCAGGGCAAGATTATCCCTTTCCAATACCTGCTTATACCGGGCATCGCCACCGGTACTCACCGGTTCATTCAAACCTGCATTAGCAGATTGGTTCGCCGCCGACGCTTTTTGCAACTGCTTGAGTGCGTTGTCCAACTGCTGCGTGAGCGTATCATTGTCAATTTTCAGCAGCTTGTACTGCGCGTCTAGCTGACGGTACTTTGTCTTCAAAGCCTCATGCTTCAAGGCCTCGTGTTTCAAGGCTTCGTCTGATACCGCTTTTTTGATCACCACGGTGGTCATCACCGCTTCGTCCATTCCTTTCCCATTCATGACTTTGTCATAAGACTGAGAAATTAATTGCATCAGTGCTTTAGATCCTTCTTTATCAGGATGGCAACGGCTAGACAGCAGTTTATAACGCCGTTTTACATCCGCCGGTTGCGTGGTTATTTCTGTACCAAGAATGTCGTGAAATGTGGTCATGCCGATTTAAACCATTAACAGCCAAAGCAAAAAGAGAGAAATAGTGACAGATGCAGTACGGCATGGCCTATAACTTGCAGTCTTTCACCTATCGCATCACGCTGTAAGCCCAATGAATACATATAAATAGGGAAAAGGAATACAGCTATAAAATGTATCGGCAACTGCATGAATACTTGAGAGAAAAGAAAGGAATATTTTTGCTTATGCAGAGGAATGTACAGAAAGGAAACCACATACGAAAAACGCTGACTAATCACACCCAACTCTTGCTTAGCCAGCGCCCTAAAAACGGTTTATTTCATGCGTTTAAATTATGCTTTCGCATTCTGAACTCCCCCGGCGAGCAGCCCATGTGCTTTTTAAACACCCGCGAAAAGTACGATACATCTTTAAAGCCTGCAGAATGGGCAATTTGTGAAATTTTTTCCCTATCTGAGCTAAGCAACCCGCACGCTAAATCCAACCGTTTTTTAATAATGTATTGCTTGAGCGTTACCCCCATCACACTGTGGAACAATCGTGAGAAATAGGTCGGTGAATAATGGCAAGCATTGGCAAGATCTTCCTCCCGCAAAGGCGCGCTGATGTTTTCATCAATGATCTTCAATGCAGGACGGATAGACATTTCACGTTGCTCAAAGCCTTGCACCGGTTCTGTTTTCACACTGTGCGTATGCAGACGGCTAAAGCAAGCATCGATATCCTGCTTCGTAGCGCTGGCGGCAATCACATCTTCGCCTCCGGCACGCAATACATTCAAGGCCAAATCGGCATCCAAGCGGTGATATACCACAACGACCTTAGTCTGAGGAAAGCGACTTTTCACTGAACGCAGTAATTCAAATCCGTTTGACGTGGAGTCGATGACTTCTAAGAAAATCAACTCCTGCCCCGTCATGGTCGACAACAATTCAAAAGGAGACACATCAACCACATCATGTGACAGCTTCAGGTTTTCCTTTGCCTCAGCGACTTTATCGTAATGGCTACAACTCACCCAGATCACAAGCGTTCACCTTTTTCTTTGGCTACGTATGTATAGCATTGTATGCGAGGATTAACTCTCCTTGTCAGTCAATACTGAACGTTCTTTGTTCGCCCATTCTTGTCAAAAAAATGACGTCACATGGATAATTAACGTCTATAAACCTAAATAAATCCAGAATTTAGTTTTGTTTCAACAATAAGCAATGACATGCCGTACATTCTGCTATTCCTGTGAGTTCAAAGAGTTAAACTAAGCGCATAATCATGAATAGCTACATTATTAAAACCAAAAGAAATAACAGTTATTTTTTAATTCTTTTTTTATCTATCTGGGTCACCCTAACTGCCGCTACAAAAATTAATTTCAGCACATGAAAACACCAACGTAACAGTATAACAACGACGCGGAATATCCCTTGTTGTTATGAGACTAAAACGACTGATTACCCACACCCCCTCTTTCCCTAACGTCATTGTCATCACAAATTATTCACAACATGTATTCCGAGCATAAAAAACGCGTGTCGTAGCAACGATACAACTTGCGAGTTATGTAACACTATTGATATTTCAATCTTTTGCAGAATATACAATGACAACACATCGTCGGCTTTGGTCATGCTTTGCTATCCTCATTGCAACCGCTTCTTTCTTCCCTCGTGCCGTGTTAAGTCATCCAACGGATGAGCCCGTTATTGCACTTTACTATCCTGATTGGAAAATCTATAACAAACAGTACATTACCCCTAGTCAATTACCTGCGGATAAAATTACCCACATCATCTATGCCTTTTTGGCCGTCTGCGGGCCCGTCACGGCCTCACCGGATAACGTGCAGCGTTTAATGGCGCAACAATGCCAAAATAAACCGACAGGCACCGCTATTTTGTTTGACGGGTTTGCGGCGACACAAAAACAGCTGCCGGGTCACACCTCTAAGCAGGTCAACTACCTTGGTAACTTTGGGCAACTCAAGTACTTAACCGAACAGCATCCATCACTCAATGTACTCGCCAGTTTTGGCGGATGGACACTGTCTGAACCGTTTCATACCGTGATTCAAGATAAAAAGACACAGTACGTCTTTGCCCGCAGCGTTCGCCAATTACTGGAGAAATATGACTTTTTCACCGGCATACAGATTGATTGGGAATACCCTGGTGGTCATGGCTTAGCGGGGATCGGCCTTGATCGACGAGAAGAAGAAAAGCACGGTTTTACCCAGTTGCTACAGGCCGTAAAGCGAGAACTCACGGGCCTGGAAAAACACACACAACGCCGCTACGAATTGTCAGCTGCGATCAATGCCAGCCCGAAATTTAGCGGCAGTATTGACTGGCCACAGGTGGCCCCCTTACTCGATCACGTTTTTCTGATGAGCTACGATTATTTAGGTAATTGGACCAATACCGTGGGGCATCACAGTAACCTTTTTGCCACCCCGACCACACCGAGTGGGCTCTCCGTTTCCGGGCAAGTGCAATCACTGCAGCAACAAGGTTTGAGCAATGATCAAATCATCGTCGGTGCGCCTTTTTACGGCCGAGGCTGGCAAGGCGTTAACGCATTTTCCCCTGAACACTTAGAAGGGTTAGATTCAGCTGGCGGGATCAATAAAGGCTCAAACCTTAATGAACCGGGTTATTTCACTTATCATGATATTGCCAAACATTTTCTGGCTAAAAAACAACTCGGTTTTGCTTATTATTACGACCAACAAGCCGAAGCCGCCGTACTCTACAATCCGAAATTAAAAGAATATATTTCTTTTGATGATGCCCGCTCCATCAAAGCAAAAGCCGATTATGTACGGGAACAACAGCTTGGCGGCGTCTTTGCCTGGGAAGCCACCGCTGATTATCAAGACCAACTGCTCGATGCAATCCGCGCAGGGCTCTACCCGATCCCCGAAACACAAACATCCCCTTCTGCTGCCCCTTTTTTGCAAACCTCGCGCATTCCTGCGTCAGAAAATGGACAACAGAACACACCAAGCAATGTGCCACAAACAAATGAAAATTCAGTAAATTGACACTTAAAAAAGAATAAGTGGTTAATAATTGCGTCAAAAAAAGTCTAAGACGTTGGTTTTTTTTGAAGACAATCTCATTTTTATTGATTAATATGTGCTGGAAAATTTGAGTTCCGATGAAGACAGCAGGAGAGTGGCACGACCTTACCGGTCAACGCCCGCCGAAGAAGTAAGTTCACCATCCCGTTTGAAACCCTTTCAAACAATGGCGAGTAAATCTTTCAGGCACCTTACTGATTGCCCTGTTTGCAGGTGTAAGACGTAAAGTATGGACTGTTGTTGGAGGAGCCTCTGGAGAGATCCGTTAAATCGGACGCCGAAGGAGCAAACCTACATCGCTACGCGTGATGCAGGTGAAACTCTCAGGCAAAAGGACAGAGGAGATAAGTTCAACAGCTCAGAAAGTTTCATACAACTTTTTCTGTAACACCATTACAACGGTATAACTGTTGTTCTTTATCTCTTCCTTTGATGTTTAAAGGTAAAGAGAAAATGAACCCACTATATAATTTTTTACAAACAATCGATAACCTCGTCTGGGGTCCCCCACTTCTACTTTTGCTAGTAGGTACGGGTCTATACCTGACAATTCGTCTAGGTTTTATCCAAATCCGTTACCTGCCACTCGCTTTGGGGCACCTGTTCAAAGGCAATAAAGACAGCAAAGCCGATGGCGATGTGTCTAGCTTTGCCGCCCTGTGTACCGCCCTATCCGCCACTATTGGTACCGGTAACATCGTTGGTGTTGCAACCGCCATTAAATTAGGTGGCCCGGGTGCGCTATTTTGGATGTGGCTTGCCGCTTTATTCGGCATGGCAACCAAATACGCAGAATGCCTACTTGCCGTTAAATACCGCGAAACCGATGCAAATGGCCAAATGATTGGCGGCCCAATGTATTACCTTGAAAAAGGGGCAGGTCAGAAATGGTTGGCGAAACTGTTTGCCATCTTTGCGCTGGGTGTCGCTTGTTTCGGTATCGGTACGTTCCCACAAGCGAATGCGATTGTGGATGCGGCTGCCCTGTCGTTCTCTATTCCTCGTGAAATCACGGTTGTAATTCTAACCATATTGGTCGCGACGGTAACATTGGGTGGCGTAAAGTCCATTTCAAGCGTTGCCAGTAAAGTCGTACCGTTTATGGCTATCTTTTACGTGGTGGCGTGTTCACTGGTACTGATCGCACAATACAGCGCGATTCCAGAAGCGATCCAGCTTGTGATCAGCTCTGCGTTCACTGGCCATGCGGCATCTGGTGGTTTCGTGGGTGCGGGTATCATGCTGGCGATTCAATCAGGGATTGCACGCGGTGTATTCTCAAATGAATCTGGCCTAGGTAGCGCACCTATGGCAGCCGCAGCCGCAAAAACCGACTCGTGTGTAGAGCAAGGTCTAGTCTCGATGACGGGTACCTTCTTTGACACCATCATTATTTGTACCATGACGGGTTTGACCCTTGTGGTAACCGGTGCATGGCAGAGTGATTTCGCTGGTGCTGCGATGACCAGCCACGCTTTTGCTACTGGTTTGGATTCGAGCCACTTCGGCCCAATGCTGGTGACGATTGGTTTGATGTTCTTTGCCTTCACCACCATTCTAGGTTGGAACTACTACGGCGAACGCTGCATCACTTACCTTTTCGGTGTGAAAGCCATTCTGCCGTATAAGATCTTCTTCTTGATGTTGATCGCGATGGGTGCCTTCATGAAACTGGATATGATTTGGCTGATCGCTGATATTGTGAATGGCTTGATGGCCGTCCCGAACCTCATTGGTCTGATTTTATTGCGTGAAGTGATCATCACCGAAACGCGTCAGTATTTTGAGCAGTTGACCTCACCATCATCAGCGTCACTGAAAGAAAGCGCCGTTTAAGCCCTAAACGCATCACAATAAAATCGCAGCAACGCAGAACATAACGGCACCCCCATGGGGTGCCGTTTTTTATACCCGCTAGTCAAGGTATTGCGTGAGTTGCTGATACACATCAAAGCTGCTGTCTTCTATCCAGCATTCCGTGATAAGCCCCGCCTCTTGTTTCAAAAATAGCATGCCCGTCATACTGACGCGCTGCGTTTTCTTCGGGATCCGTGCCCAGCCGCCAGTATAAAAAGCGTTACACTGGTATAGCACGACGGTTTTTTCATCTTGCTGAATAATATCGTTAAATTGAAATTCTACGTCACGAAAACGTTGATTCCATACCGACAACATCGACAAATAATCATCATGGCTTAAGGTGTAGGATTTCCCTCCGGGTAAGTGAAACTGCAACGGTTCTGCTGCCAATGCCCGTAATTGTGCCTCATTACTTTTTGCCCATACCGCATTGAACCAGCGCTTCACCCACTCATGGTCTGAATCCATGTGACATACCTCAACATTCATGCCTACCCTTATAATGAATTAGCACAATAACGTAAAAACAGACCACTCAAACCCACAAAAAAAGCAAATTTTTACATCAATAATGTGATGGCTGAACAAGGGGATATTGTAAAAACAGCCTCAACGTACGATGATATCCCCCTCGACGCTCAACACCGAATGGTCGGTATATCGTGCCAGCGGGTCGTATATTGCGGGGTCAGGCGATCCCGCCGCATCGTCCATTTTGGTGTGGTGCCTTGTGCTGCCATAAACACGGTACCGGTGCCATATTTGGCATTCAGGCCATCAAATGCCTTCATCAGCGCCAGATTGTTTGCATGTGGATCAAACAAATCAAACTGCGCGTGCGATCCATCCACCAAGTCAATCAGCCCGACGCCTAGCTTATAAAACCGTACACCCGGCACAAACAATTCAGCGACCGCTTTGGCAATGACCTGCATAAGGGTACACGTATCGTCCGTTGGATAGGCAAACCGATATTGAAAACGACGCGTCACCGGCTTTTCATCAAACGGGGAGTTACTGGCAAATACCATCATGTGCTGGCAAAGCGATCCTTGCTGGCGTAACTTTTCCGCCGCAATATGCCCCTGCCGACACAGGGCTTGCGAGAGTGTTTCAGCACACACAATACGATCACCCACACTGCGGGTAGAGAAAATTTGTTGCTTGTCAGCACGGGCTTCCCCCCACCCTTTACATGCTTCACCGTTCAACTCCCGCACGGTACGCTCAATCTCCACATTGAAATTTTTCCTGGCTAACGCGGGCGGTATCTCAGCCAGTTGCAACGCTGACCTCACCCCCATGATCCGCAACTGTTTTGCGGTACGTGGCCCGATACCCCACACATCTTGCACATCCATGGCTGACAATACGGTACGACGCGCGGTGTCTGTTCGGAGTACACATACACCTTGGTAAGCTTCCATCTTCTTCGCAGCATGGTTAGCCACTTTCGCTAATGTCAGCGTTGACCCCATGCCCACACAAACAGGTAAACGACACTCTTTCCAAACCGCCTTGCGTAACGCCTGTGCATGCGCGGTTAAATCAGGAATCGCCTGTTGGCAACGCTGAAAAGAAAGGAAGGATTCATCGATAGAATAGATATACTGATCCGGGGCAAAGCGGCCGATCACTTCCATCATTTTGGCAGACAGATCGCCGTATAATTCATAGTTTGATGAACACGCAATCACCCCTTTTTGCTCACATAAATCGCGCATAGCAAAATACGGCTTACATTTTTTGATCCCCACATCCTTCGCTTGCCGGTTGGCCGCGACCACCATGCCGTCATTATTCGATAGCACGATAATCGGCTTGCCACGCCAATCTGGGCGAAACACCTGCTCTGCCGAGCAATAAAACGCGTTCGCATCCACCAGCGCAAACATTATGCCTCCAACAAACGGCTAGGACGATGACAGCGAATGGATCGCACAACCACCCCTTCGATAGTGAAAGGCACGTCTGCCGCAATCCAAATAGGCGCATAACCAGCCTGTGCGGATACCAAGCGACGCTGGCGCAAATCGATGATCTTACAGACAAACTCGCCATTGTAATTGGCCACAATAATGTCGTGATCACGCACTTGAACATGACGGTCAATGATCAAAATATCGCCATCAAAAATACCAACACCTTCCATCGACGTCCCTTGCGCCCGTCCGATATAGGTCGCACTGGGGTGCTCCACAAGCAATTCATCGAGCGATAAAGGTAACTGGTGATAGTCAGCAGCAGGGCTGGAAAAACCGGTAATGCCGGCACTGGCAGGAAGAAGGATCACATTCATAGTTAAAAAATAACACTGTCTATTTATACAGTGTTATTTTGGGGGATATTGCATTGAAAAGCAATGTGGAAAGTACGCGGCACGTGATCAGAAAAAACGAATGCGCTCATGTTGAAAGCGCGGAACATAAAAAGAACGCGACTCACCGAAACCGTGCTGTATGCTGCAACACCCACAGTTGGGCGCGCTGATCGTGCGTGTTTTCGGCCAAGCGATTGGCAAGATGATGCCATTCTTGCTGTTCCGCATCCGGTAAGCGAGTCATCTGTCCGTCCCCTAAATCAAGGGCGGTTTCAATCATCAATTGGGCATACTGTTCTTGCTTGGCGAGTTGCCATGCGGTCTGCATCCACTCGGTGGCTTGCGTATAATCGCCTTGTGTCGCGTATAAACGCGCGGTTTCACGCAAATAATACACTTCCGCCCGCGGCTCAGATTGCGCCAAAAACAGATTGGCTTGTTCTAGGTAGTAACGGGCATTCTCCATGTCGCCCCGCATCACGAACGTGCGGGCAATTTGGCTCAGCAGTTCACTCATGAAGGTTTTGTCCATGCTGGAAGCAGCCATATTCAACATGGCAAAAAACGTGGTTGCGGTCAGCGCTGGATCGTCATAGTTCCACATCGCCATGTAGTCAGGAAAGTTAAAATCGGCATAACGGTGGCAATACGGCACGTCTTCTTGTGCAGCCTGCGCCGTAAGTACACTCTGCCCACCCAGTACAACAGCCAACACACCCAGTGCTGCTACTCTCGCTGTGCGTATAGACGATGACTTCGCTGCCTTCCCTGCTTTCATACCAATCACATCATTCCATTGTTTTTAATTACACTGACTGTCTCACTACTATATCTGTCACTCTCCCATCGCGGTATGCGCCCGCTAAGGTGAGAAAGCTATTTGGGAAACCATTCACAGCTTTGATCAAACACACCTTTGCAATGGCCATCATTAACCGATCTGGTACGCACTCGCCATATCACGCTCTCCCACCATCTATTTCACCCATAGAATGTCAGGGGAATCGTTGATTTTTCTGATCTTATATTTCATCAATACAAACATAATACCGATGAGTAAATAAACGACACTGACGAACATGTTCACAATAGCGATTAAATAATGGTCTGCATCTATAGCGTAATAAAACACATCAAATTTATCAGTGACATGAATGATACCTTTATGCTTATCTATATCGGTAACAACAAGCTGCCTATCTTCCATTTTTACGGATTGACAATCATGACACGCAATATAGCGCACCAGGTTATCTTTACTTTCACAAATACTGCTGTCATACGCAGGCCTCGTTGACGTTGCATACGTATAGTCCTCTCTTCCCATCCCATTCAGCATAAATACTGTCCGTCGTATTTTAGCTTTTTTATCGATGGCATTAACTGCTTTAGTTATCTTTCCAGATTTGCAATAGAGTCGAAAAGCCGAATAGACTTCGCTATAGTTATATTTATTATGGCGAGTATCTTCATCGAACAAAACAAAGTGTTGATTAACGTGACTATAATATAAATCTCTAACTTGCAGTAAATCACCTACTTCTGTATTTTTCAAATCCTCTGTTTTTCTTACATATTGACTTATTTTTGAATCGCCAAATTTGTCTTCATTATGTTCATAATAAGGCTTAGCTGCTGCTTGATGGTGGCTTTTGGCATGAAAAAGAAACATTGCTGAAAGAATAAAACCTACGAACATTACCACCAAAATCAATTCAGGCCAACAATCTTCATCTCGCGTGTATTTTACACCATTCACCTTTTCCACACTCAAAAAGTGGGTTTGCATCATTGGGTCTAACGATAACAACATTGTATAATGCTGGCCGACTTCAAGTGGGTGTTGGGTTTCAATAAAGACACCATCAATCATCCCAACAGTTCCATTTCTGTAACTATCCACCGGTTTGTTATACCTATCAGGCAGGGCATAGAATATCCCCTCCACAGAAAAATTTCGTGTCCCCGTATAAACAAAAAAAAGTATCAAGATGAGAAAGACAACAATAAGAGGTATGGCAAATACTGAAGCTGACGTCGCATTGAGTACAACGAAAAAACCGGTGAAAAACCATGACATTCCTGGAAGAAGAGCAAATTCAGCCCCCATATATATGGCACCGATATGCGGTTTCTTGGAAAAGGTTTCCGTCAACTCAGCAACCACATCAAAATCATTCATTTTCGTGATATAAAGACAATCCTTATACACGACACCTTCAGCGTCTACTTCCTTTTTATCTTCTGCTTTCAGTAAAATCTCCGAATAATTCACATGTTCTTCATTAAACTCATTACATTGAGAAAGAATAATAGGTTGATAAGGTCTATACCCTGTTTTAATTTTTATCCCGTTGATGGTTAATGGGTCACCACTAAAGAATGCGGATTTCTGTCCCTGACAAAAATGTCCCTTTATTTTATATACGTTACCATCTTTAAACGTTTTACCGTATATTTTCCTCAACATAGTCAACTGTTGATGAGATAACGACGTGGATGATACATTTTCAGGCACAAGGTGATTAAAAAGCAATGTCTGACGTGTGTCTTTTGCATTTTTAATAGACAGCAATGGAATAGCAGCAATAAACAACGTAAAAACAGAAATAATTAAAACTATTAGAATAATCACAAAAACTCCATTACATGTGATATCAACATCTATTCAAACAGACATTCACGACCAACAAGACAAAGCCGGAAAATAAAACGTCTGCATCACGTACTACCCTGAGTGCCACATGCCCTTATAACCACTATATAGACATGCACTATATAGACAGGCACGCAGAGGAAAAACGGAAATATTCCGCACACCGACACGGCATCATGACTTTGTGATGACTTTCACACATGGAAGTCAATGTATTGAATTAAAAGTGAAAAATAGAACAATCAAAGGCGCATAACGTAAGAGGAAAAGCACAGGCACAGCGGTGACTGTGCCCATGTACAGGAAGGTGAGACGATTAATGTAACGACAAGCGTGACAACACCGCTTGGTAATGCGCTAAATCTGGAATGTGCGTGTGATTACCTTTTGTGGCCCCCACTTCAACATACTCGTAACCTAACTCTTGCGACGCATGCTTGTTGCGTTCGCCATGACCAAACACGATACGGCGATCGAACGTATAGCCAGAATCTTGCTTGGCACGAAACGCGGCCAACGCCATGATCTCGGTACGACTGAGTGCATCCGATGAAGACGTAAACGTCACATCCGACACATCAATACCTGCTGCGCGTAATTTCAGTTTCGCGGCCGATTCCCACCCGCCCGTGGCTATCGCAATATGGGTGTCTTCGCGAGAACGAATATCCGATAAGAAATCTTGCGCACCTTGAATGGCACGGACAAAATCAGGGTGACTGCACAAGGCGTCATTAATCAATGCCAAATAGCATTGCTCGACTTTTCGGTGTACCAGTGAGCGACTTTCAGTGATGCCGTGCTGAGCGATAATGGCATCTAACACGCCAGCATCCGTGAGATTGGCATAATGACTCGGATCCGTCTCCATCTCTATGCCTAACACGTCTCTCACCGCCTGCGCGTAGCAACGTAGGTCGATTTTTTCCGAGTTCACCAATGCGCCATCACTATCAATTAAAAACAAATTCATGGTTTCACGAGCCTTTATTATTTTTAGTTATCTTTGAAATCAGATCGTGATCATGCACCTGTAAACAAAATGTTGCAAGTGCCGACATCTCAAAGCCAGTAAAAACAGAATGAAAAACTCATCTTTATTTTCAATGTGTTATTTGTATCTTGTGACAAAGAAAGCGGACGGTAGTAGTGATTTATTTTGATCTATTATCAATTTTTAAACGTATTTTCCGACAACTAAAGTGCAATTTGTTAACATGACGTGATGGATACGCAAAGGCAGATGGCCTAGATCCTCCTTGCTGTGGCACCCTACTTGTTTTGGCCACACGAGGAAATAAAAGCATTAATGATGCTATGACATAAAAAAGAAGAAGGAAGAAGCAATGAGTGATAAGACAAACCGCAGGACTTTTTTAAAATTCAGCTTAGCCAGCCTAGTAGGGATCACACTCGGCGATAAGGTCTTACGTTCCGCCCACGCTGCAGACGCACTCCCGCATTTAACCGAAGATGATCCACAAGCCAAAGCCCTTAAGTATGTCCATCAGGCGCCCGACAGTGCCAAGCACTGCGCCAACTGCGTACTGATTCAGGGCACTGATGGCGAAGAATGGCGACCATGCGCAATTTTCCCAGGCAAAGCGGTCAACGCGAAAGGCTGGTGTTCAGCGTGGGCACAAAAACCCCAATAATGCGCGATATATAACACGACGGTTCATAGCCATAAGCAACAAACGAAAACCGTCAGCATAAAAAACGCCCACATGATGTGGGCGTTTGCGTCTTTTGGCTGTTAGCGTTCTAGCAAGATGATGCTTAACGGAAGCACTGATCGGCCCAACGAGCCAGACCAGCCGTCACCGAGCCAAAGTAGCTACCGCTGACCACTGGAATGTTCGGCAACTGCTGCTCAATACACGCACGCAATACTGGTGAACGCGCTGTACCGCCCGTCATATACACCACATCTGGCTGCTTACCACTTTGGGTGATCGCTTCTGTCACTAGCTGGCTGATATGCACTTTAGGGGCTTCAATCGCTTCAGCCATGGCTTGCTGTGTCACATCCACATGCAGTAATTCCGACAAGTAGCTCAGATCCACACGGTGTTGCTGTGCATCCGACAGCGCAATCTTACACTCTTCAGCCTTGCGCACTAACTGATAACCCAAGGTTTCATGGTATACACGGATCAAACGCGCCAATTTATCCGGCTCGGCCGCGTCACGACGCAATTGCTCTAGGGCCGTGCGGTTGGCCGACCCGTAAAAGTCGGTTTGTGCGACCACGTTGTTGATGGCAATCGGGTTCCAGAATTGGCTGATCGGCATTTCAATCCCTTTCAGGGTCTTACTGCCTAAACCAAACTGCGGCATCAGTTGACGAAGCGCAACGTAAATGTCGAGATCGTTCCCGCCAACACGCAAACCGCTATGAGCCAACAAACTGGCTTGGCGATCCGTTTTACCGACCCAGCTTGGCCCCATTTCGATCATGGAGCAGTCCGTGGTTCCCCCGCCGATATCCACCACCAGCACGGTTTTATCTTCTGTCAGCGTACTTTCATATTCAAGGCCAGCCGCTACCGGCTCAAACTGAAAATCGATGTGCTGAAAACCAGCACGTGCTGCCGCACGACGAAGAATCGACTCCGCTTGTTGGTTGGCTTTTTCGCCACCGGTACCCTGAAAGTTCACCGGGCGACCAATCATGGTATGGGTGATCGCCTGTTGTAGGCTCGCTTCCGCTTTCGTCTTGATGTTCGACATCATCGCGCACACCAAGTCTTCAAAGAAGCTGATTTGTACGTCACGCAAACCATTCGCCCCTAAGAACGATTTCGGCGACTTCACGTAGTAGACTTCTTCAGGGTCTTCTAAATACAGATCCAACGCCGCCTGACCAAACAGCAGATCGCCTTTTTCAACCACAATGTCTTCGTCGCGGTTCATGGCAATGGCACGACGCAGCACTTGTTCACCCAGCGCATCCGCTGGTTTTACCCCCATGTGGCGGTACAAGTATTCACTCACCGCTTCGCGCGTAGGCGCACACAGAGTCGAAGAAATAAACGTATTATCGCCTTCGAGGGGAAGCATGCGTGGCTGCCCTTGCTCCATCACAGCCACTGAGCAATTTGCCGTTCCATAGTCAAATCCGATAAACATGTTTCCTCCGAACCAATAAAAAAGCCGGCCATCATACTGCATCTCTTCATGAGATCAATCAAAACCCGCGACCCTTGCCAACTTCTTAACAACAGGCAATTAATTTATAAATCAATAGCGATTTATGGCATATTTTGAGCCATAATAATCCCTTTAACACATGACAAAAGATCACTATGAATAAACGCATTAAATTTCTGGCTCCCGCCGCTTTTCTTCTTGCCATCCTAGCAGGCTGTAGTGACAACAATGTGCCAAAAGAAGGTACACAGTACACGGTTGTCCCAACCCCGACAGAAAACGTGGACAGCGTGGTTGAAGTCTTTTCATTAGGCTGTGGTCACTGCCGTAACATGGAAACCATGCTGCCTGAGATCAAGAAAATGGCGGATGTGGATGTGCAACAGATGCACGTGACGTTCAATAAAAGCGCAGAATTGGCCGCGTACATTTATTACACCGCCGCCATTCAAACCAACGGCAAGCCGAGCCCTGAATTAAAAGAAGCGCTATTTGGCTTCGTGCAAGACAAAAAAGCGGACGCCACGGAAGAAGAAAACCAAGCGGCCCTCAATGCGATTTTTGCAAAATACGGCTTGGTGAGCCCTTACGCCCTGGATGACGCACAGCGCGAAAAAGTGTTCAAAATGCTGACTGACTCACGCTTGCTAGAAACCAATGCACAAATTACTTCTGTGCCCTCTTTCTTGGTACAAGGTAAGTATTTGGTGAACAACGCTGAGCACGAGAGTTTGGAAGATTTGGCTAACACCATCCAATACTTGTCACAAAAGCAGGATTAAGCGTCGTCCGTCAGCCTACACACTGACACCCCAACGCTATCCCCAAAAAGCAGCACGTTAATTGCTGCTTTTTTCATTTTTCCGCTTCTGTTTTTCATCCACTCTCATCCTAAAAACACCGCTCTGCGACCCACTTCACGCCCCTACCGTCCCTTACAGATTACGTGCCAATCTGACGGATACAACCAATCAATCTATCCAGCGCCACCCGATTTATCATTTGGTTACATGCCATCATTATCTCTCTGTCAAGACTTGAAGATCATCAGGGTTAGTGGTTTGATCTGCGCCTTGTCTCGTTCACGTCTCTCATGCTCGACAACGTGATTCCAATATAAAACAGTTTCTTATGGTGGTTTTATTGAGGGCGGGCAACACACACGACTGATTAAGGTGCATTGTAATGGCGAAAACTCCAACGGCTTCGGAAGTATCTCAAACAATTGATATTGCATACCAATCGACCTCGATGGAGATCTGGGACAGCAAGTATCGACTGAAATCAAAGCATGGAGACGCGATTGATATCACGCTAGATGACACTTTCCAACGCGTCGCACGCGCATTGGCCGATCTAGAACAAGAAGACGTCAAAGCACACTGGTATAACGCATTCCTATGGGCCCTGCGCAACGGGGCGATCCCTGCTGGCCGCATCACCTCTAACGCTGGTGCGTTTGAACACAAACCGGCCACGTCCACCATCAACTGTACCGTGTCTGGCACCATTGAAGATTCGATGGACGACATCCTCAATAAAGTACACGAAGCGGGTCTAACGCTGAAAGCAGGCTGTGGCATCGGTTACGATTTCTCGACCCTCCGCCCTCGTGGGGCATTTGTGTCGGGTGCGGGGGCCTACACCTCTGGCCCCATGTCGTTCATGGATATCTACGACAAAATGTGCTTCACCGTCTCTTCTGCCGGTGGTCGTCGTGGCGCGCAAATGGGCACCATGGACATCCGTCACCCTGATATTATCGATTTCATTCGCGCTAAACGTGAAGATGGCCGCTTACGCCAATTTAACCTGTCTCTGCTGATCACCGAAGACTTCATTGAAGCGGTGAAGAACGATGCCTCTTGGCAACTACTGTTCCCCATCACCGCCAAAGAAGCCAAGCAAGACAAGATGGATCTCGACAACGATGACAGCATTGTGTGGGCTGACTGGCCAACCAAGGCCGAATTGGTAGAAGACAGCGAAGGCCGTGTCGCCTGTAAGGTGTACCGCACCCTGCCGGCACGTAATTTGTGGAATGTGATCATGACATCCACCTATGACTACGCAGAACCGGGCTTCATTTTGATCGACAAGGTGAACCAGATGAACAACAACTGGTTCTGTGAAGACATTCGCGCCACCAATCCTTGTGGAGAGCAGCCGCTACCGCCGTATGGTGCATGTTTGCTGGGCTCGATCAACCTGACTAAATTTGTTCGCCAGCCATTTACCGATGACGCAACGTTTGATTGGGACACCTTTCGCCGCGTCGTTGCTATCTTCACCCGTATGCTCGACAACGTAGTGGAAATCAATCAGCTGCCATTGGAAAAGCAACGTCATGAAATCATGCACAAACGCCGTCACGGCATGGGCTTCTTAGGGCTCGGCTCAACCATCACCATGATGCAGCACCAATACGGCAGCGCAGCATCGGTGGCCTTTACAGAACAAGTGGCGCAAGAAATGGCGATCACCGGCTGGAAAGAGTCCCTGAGCCTAGCGAAAGAGAAAGGCGTCGCGCCGATCATGGACGAAGTGTTCGAGATCACCGCGAAAATGCTGCGTCTACGCCCTGAAATGGCCGACGATGGCATCCAGATCGGCGATAAAGTGAAAGGCAAAGTGCTGCACGCCAAATACAGCCGTTACATGCAGCAAGTGGCCGACATTGAGCCAGAACTCGTAGAAAAACTGGCGAAACACGGCGGTCGCTTTACCCACCACAGTTCGATTGCCCCGACAGGCACGATTTCGCTGTCACTGGCGAACAACGCCAGCAACGGCATTGAGCCCAGCTTTGCGCACCACTACACCCGTAACGTGATTGTCCCAGGCAAAAAAACCAAAGAAAGTGTCGATGTGTATAGCTTTGAATTGTTGGCTTACCGTGAGTTGGTGAATAAAAAAGCAATGCCTTACAGCACCGACGATGCCACTCGCCTACCGGAATACTTCATCACGGCAGACGATATTACTCCAAGCCAGCATGTTAACGTGCAAGCCGCGGCACAGCGTTGGATTGACTCGTCGATCTCGAAAACCGCGAACGTCCCAACAGACTTCCCGTTTGAAGATTTCAAAGACATCTACATGGATGCCTACGACAAGGGATTAAAAGGCTGCACCACATTCCGCTTCAACCCGGAAGTGTTTCAAGGCGTACTGGTGAAAGAGAAAGATTTGGAAAACACCACATATGTCTTCACGCTGGAAGATGGCACCACCTTTGAAGCGAAAGGTAATGAGCAGATTGAGTATGATGGCGAAACGCACACGGCGGCGAACCTCTACGATGCGCTGAAAGAAGGCTATTACGGTAAATATTAAGGTATAGGGTAAAGACAGATGGTCAAAAAAATTGACAGCAAAATTGTTGCCTTCAAGGTGAAAAGCCAAGAGCAAGAAGCCACCTCTGCCGCGCCAGCGACGCCAGAAGTGGAAGTACAGCACATGCATGAAGACATGCCGCGCCCTGAAAAGCTGCTGGGTACCACCTATAAGTTAAAAACGCCGGAACACATTTCAGAGCACTCCTTGTTCATCACCATTAATGATTTGGTGCTCAATGAAGGCACAGAGTATGAAGTACGTCGTCCGTTTGAAGTGTTCATCAACTCCAAAAGCCTTGAGCATTACCAATGGATTGTGGCGCTGACACGCATTATGTCGGCGGTATTCCGTAAAGGCGGTGATTGCACCTTCTTGGTGGAAGAGTTACGCTCGGTCTTCGACCCACGTGGTGGCTACTGGAACAAAGGCAAATACGTCCCTTCTTTGATTGCTGAAATCGGTAACGTGATTGAGCAGCACTTAACGGAAATCGGCATGCTGGGCGAACCTGAAGTGGATGCCCACCAGCAAGCGTTTCTGGAAGCGAAAAAGGCGGAACTAGCGGGCAAACCAGAGCCTGCTGCGGAAGAAGAAACCGGCGGTAACTTTCCGCCAAGTGCGACACTTTGCTACAAGTGCCACAACAAATCCGTGATCGTCAAAGACGGTTGCCAAACCTGCCTGAACTGCGGCGATTCAAAGTGTGGTTAAGATCGGGTAAATGAATCTTATCGTAAATAGAAAAAGCTGCTTAGGCAGCTTTTTTGTTGGTTAGAGCCACGGTTGATTAAAACTCAGTTATATTTTCCAGTTTTGAGTTCGATGGAAGTGTAAAAACATGGGCATCTCAATCATTTTTACAATCAGTCAAAATAATTATTAGCAACAGTCACAGCACACCCAACCTTAGTAAGCAACATCACCTTACTCTCATCACATTTTCCGAGCGACTTCTTTTTTTCAGCCCACGCCCATTGTCAACGATCCCCTAACTCAAGATACTGCATTAAGAACCTACATCCCCAACGAATCACACAATTTCACTTAATCAAGGGCACAATGAAAACGCTATCCAGACAACGGAAAATCAATCCATTTAACCTCGTTAAAACGGTACTGGCTCGCACACTGTTTTTTGGTGTGCTTGCTTTTTATATCGTTTATTTGGTCAATGAACCCTTCTTATACCAAGTAGGCTATATCCTGCTCATATCGAGTGTCTCCATCATGATGGATTATCTGGCATCTCGCTCACCCCGCACTGAAGCGATCAGCATCAGGAATGACAAAATGACATTACTGAATGTTGATATTGATTTATCCAGCACTCATGAAATATTGTATTTCCAAGCCAAACGGTTTGAACACACAATTCGATTTCGTTTTAACAATGACACCTATCAGGATTTTGAATTATCCGATTCAGATTTGATCGAAAACCTGCGCTTCTACCATTTCCTCGTCGACAATCAGTTACCGGTTAAAATGCTGGATGACGGTGAACGACTTAGATGAAAAAATAATGAAACATCACCTTACAGGCAATTCGTATGACACTCTCAAGATCAAATCTTTGTATAGCATTTATTATCGGATGTGTGGGTATTTTTACCTAGATATCACACCTGAACGCACACAATTATTTCATTAGGGATGAACATAATGATTTTCAATAAAATAAGCAAACTGGTTGTTTTAGGCTTATTTAGCGTCAGCACACTGGGCTTAACATACGTCGCCCATCGCATCGCCACGGATCCCGCTCCGCATATCGGTGCTGACCCGCAGTGGATAACACAGTTACTTTTCGGGTTACTGCTCTGTGTCTTATTCCTGCCATTTACTGCTTCGACACGCCTCAAATATGGCATGGTGGCCTATTGCATCATTTTCATGGTGATACTGTACGCGATCAATTATTTCGGTATTCTGCTTGAATACGGGGAGTGGATCGATCGCGGTATGCAACAAAGGCCATTTTGATACCGATAAACGCTATTACTCGCGGCTTATTTCTCCTCGGCCACCAACTCTCTACCCAGCATCGTAAACAGCTTCTTGGCAATATCGGTGTTATCCATTTGCCCAATGAACTGCTCTTTGCCTTGTCCAAAGGCAAACACTGGGACATCGACCCCAGTATGACCGCCTGTTGTCCAACCGGTATTGGTGCGCTTATCAATCACACGATTCAAGGCTTGGTATAAGGCTTTCGCCCCTTCTTTGTGCGCAGGTTGCAGTATAGCGATTTCAGCTTCCGTTAGGGTAAAGCCGAGCTGCTGATTGAGCGTTGATGGATTCCACGCTTGCTCGGCATGGGTCACCGCTATCGTGCGGGGTGAAGCCGTAAACTGATGCAAATAAGCCGGTTCCCAACGGTAGCCCCCTTCTCGTTCTCCCATGGTCATGCCACCAGTATTGTGATCGGCCGTGACGACCACCAAGGTATTCGGATGCTGGCTGACATAAGTTTCTAACCACAACAAGGCACGGTGTAAATCGTCCATTTCTGCCATAGTCGATGCCACATCATTGGCGTGGCTGGCCCAATCAATTTGTGACCCTTCCACCAATAAGAAAAATCCGTTGTCGTTAGTCTCTAAACGCGTGACTGCCGCTTTCACCATGTCTGTTAAACGGTCAGGATTCGCTTCATCCAACGCCGCCGGTAGGCCTCTGTCGGCAAAAAGTCCCAATACGTTGTGATTATCGATCGTTGACAGTTGTGCGTAGCTGTCGATGTACTGATACCCTGCCTGCTTGAATTCTTCAACAAGGTTGCGATCGTCTCGAATAAAGTATTGCCAGCCGCCCCCCAGCATGACATTGACCTTAAACTGGTCGTCAATCTTGGCATCAAAGTAGCTGTCTGCAATCTCGTTATACATACGGCGTTGCGGCACATGCGCAACATAACTGGCGGGCGTGGCGTGATTAATTTGCGAAGTCACCACCAGCCCGGTCGATTTACCCAAGGCTTTGGCATATTCCAGTACGCTTTCGACGGGCTGCTGATCGTTATCTAGACCAATGGCGCCATTATAGGTTTTATAGCCAGAGGCCAATGCAGTGCCAGAGGCGGCACTGTCGGTGACGAGCCCTTGCGATAAGGCCGGATAGGTACTGCTACGCCCAACAAAATGGCGATCAAATACGGTTGATTCAACCTGCGGCGTGGCGGGATCATCATGAAAATAGCGATACGCCGAGGTATGCACAGGTCCCATGCCATCACCCACCACCATAATAATATTCGGCGCATCAGCCCAAACAACTGGCGAAAAAGCGGCGGCAAACAGTGACGATAACCCTAACGATGTGGCTAAAAATGAACGAGAAAATAACGGCATAGCAAGCCTCCCTGGCGGAAATGGTTCAAATCCGATGAACCGATAAGCGTTGACACGTGATCATGCCAGCGAGGAGAGCAAAAGATCAATGGGGAGAGTGTAAGAAAATCCCAACGGGTGCCGTAAAAAAGCCGTGACTATACTTGCACATCGCCACGGCCTCATGTTTTGGAGTCTGTTATCGTCAGTGTTTGATCACGATAGTATTAGCAGCCAAGTCCCCAAGACGTTGACGCTTGCGGGTTAAAATGAAGATGGCATCAATCACGCCAATAACCGGGGTCAAAATGTTACGGAGGAACGATTGCCACAGTGAACAATACGCCCCAGTGTCTTTATCAATCACCGCCATGCTCAGCACACGCTTGCCCAGGCTTTGTCCCCGTGGCAGCGCGTCGGCAAAAATCCAATACAGCGCTCCACTACCCAATGCCATAATATCAATGTAATTCTGTTCAAGCGCCAGCGCCTTACCCGCCGCGAACAACGCAAAAATAATGACGAAGGCCACAATGGCGTCCAGCATTTGGCCGACATAGCGGCGACCCGGGCTAGCGAGATAACGTCGCGGGGAGGATGCCGATGTGTTTTGAGGTGCTGTCGCGTTTTGATTCAGGTAGGCACCAATGCCATGCTCTGATTCTGCTATATCGGTTTGTGTGCATGACGACATGGATGGCTCTGCGCCCTCTTCTGCCACTTTGATGTCTGTAAGTTGAGGTTCAATCCGCATATCAACGCTCCTTGTTGACGGTTTACATAACGCTGTTTATTCGCTTCTATTTTATCTGCTTGCTACAAGCTGATTTTTGCCCGCAGAACGTACCACCTTCGCACACCATATGCAATTGCACGCAATAAAGAAAAACGGCTTCATCGTCATACCCACTGGGTGACAATGAAGCCGTTTTACGTGATTACAATTTACGTCATCACAATAACACGCGGATAATCATCCTTATGGGGATAAGAATGGATTACTCCGCTTTATGCTCAAGCAGTACCATCACTTCAGCGTGTTCAGTATGCGGGAACATATCGAACCATTGCAGGCGCTTAACTTGATAGTTTGGCATGCCGTCCAAATCCGTTTTTAAGGTCTGCGGGTTACAGCTTGAGTAAATAATGTGTTTCGGGGCCAGTTCCACCAACTGATCCGTCAAGGCTTTGCCCAAACCACGGCGCGGCGGGTTAACCAGCACCAATTCAGGGGCGCAGTTGTGCATGAGCGAGAACTTGGCGGAATCCAACGCATCGAAATCCAGATTAGTAATCCCCATGGCTTCTGCGGAACGCTTGGCACTGGCAATCGCTTCTGGCTCAATCTCGATACCAGTCACTGCTGTCTGCTCGCTGGCACAATGCAAGGCAAAGCCGCCGACACCACAGAACAAGTCCCACATTTTTTGAGGGGTGATTTCACGTACCCACTCGCGTGCTGTCGCATACAGTTGCGCTGCCACTTTCGGATTCGTTTGGAAGAAACTCTTCGGACGGATCACCATCGGCACATCATTGAACTGTTCAATCAACGAATGAGATTCGGTCAGGAAGAACTCCTCGTCCCCTTCTAAACGCGCCATGTGTACCGGCTGCAAATTCACAGAGACCACTTTGATACTTGGGAATGCGGTCAGCAATCGCGGTAGGTTGCTCTCTATGCGGGCAACCGCATCGCGGCTACGCATAACAAAGCGCAGCATAAACTCGCCGTGATGTTCACTGCGGGTCAACAGCACGTACTTCAGCTCACCTTTTTTCTTATTTTTGTTGTAAGGCGGAATACCGGCAATGCGAATCCAGTCTTGCAGGTACGCCAACACCGCTTGCATGTCTTCCGTATACAACGGGCAATGCACCAAGCTGACCGGCTCACTCTGCCCCTCTTTTTGAACATCCGCCCCTAAAATAGGGGCATGTGCGGCACCTAACACCACCATTTTGGCCTTATTGCGGCAGGCGGTTTCATCGCTGGTGACAGCAGGTAACCATTGTTCAGGCATACGATCGATAAATAAGGCTTTTAAGGCTTCGTCTTTTTGCGCGATTTGCTGTGGATAAGGAATGCCACTGTATTCACAAGATTGGCACTGCTGCTGATTATAGAAAGCACACTGCATAGTGTTTAACTAGCTAAAAGTTAAAGATATTATTTTATTATTCTGCGAGAAAAATTCCATTTGAGTTGTTTATCGATACGATTTAATACGCTCGCTATGTATTTTAGGAATACGCACACACGCTCACGTTTCTGTCATTTGTGACCCGATCATTCTCTCGAAACAGCCACGCCTTGACAGTAATCACCCCATCAATCCGTTAAATTGGAAGGATGATCACTTTATCCTAGCCTCAATGAAACTCTCACAACTTAATGCTTTTAAAGCCATTATCGAATGCCGAACCATCACCGCCGCTGCTGAGCGCCTGAATTTAAGCCAACCGGCGGTCAGTCGCCTACTCGCCGGATTAGAAGAACGCTTACGATTTAAATTGTTCATCCGCAAAGGTAACCGCCTCGTGCTAAGTGATGAAGGGCAAGCCTTCTACCTTGAAGTCGCCAAAGTGTTTGATGCTGTTTCTGGCTTAGATCAGGCTGCACTTTCTATTCGCTCCCGCCATTTTGGCAGCCTGAATATCGCCGCGATGCCTTTATTGTCAAACACCTACCTACCCCGCGTGCTGGCGAACTTTCTGCAACAGGCCACGAAACTCAAAATCGGCTTGAAAACGTATCGTTCCGAAGAAGTGATCCGGCATGTACAAAGCCAGACCACTGACATTGGCTTTGCTTTCGTTGATAGCCCTGTGGCAGGCGTACATGCGCAGCGCGTGTCTTGCGAGTGTGTCTGTCTCATTCCGGTTACCTCCCCGTTGGCCGCCTTGGCAGAAATCGATATTCATGACATCGCCAATCAAGTACTGATCCGCCACGAGAAAGATGCAACCCAATGCAAAATCGACACCCTACTTCGCCGCTATGGGCTTTCCACTATTGAACAAGTTGAAGTGTCGCTGGCCAGTACCGCTGCCGCACTGGTACGCGAAGGGGTCGGCATTGCCATTACCGACCCCTTCACTGCCGCCATCGACAGTGAACACCCACAAGTAGTAATGCGTCCCCTCGTGTTCAGCCTGCCGGTTGAGTTCGACATTCTGTACCCAGCACTGAAACCCATTCATCGTCATGCTGAACGCTTCATAGAGCAATTTATGCTGCTGGCAGATAACCTGAATATCGACTTGAAACTGGGCCCGATGCGGGATCTCAACGAGTAGCACGTTGCGTGCCTTCACACTTTACTCGCGAATGAAGCACGAAAAAATTAAACCAATTAGCTATTTACAATCAATAAGTTAAATCAAAAACAAACAGCCAGTATAACTTTTTTGCATGGCTGTTTGCGCGTTCATCATTGGTCTGACAGCACCTTGGCTCCTTACTCTGAGTGCAACCCAACACTCAATATAAAAAGGAATAATTATGTCAACGCGTGTTTCTGTTATCGGCTCAGGTAATGCAGGTTTAACAGCGGCTTACCACTTCACCTTACACGGCGCGAGTGTGTGTTTATATGGGGCAACCGGCTTTGATCAGCCATTAACGGATATTGAACAACAAGGCGGTATTGAAGCACTTGCCAGCTTCAATGATGTCGAACTGACATACTCAGGCAAGCAGGCTATCGATAAAGTCAGTCGCAATCTGCAAGACACCTTGGAGTATGCCGATTTGCTGGTACTGCCAGTGCCGTCTTTCGCCCAAGAGCCGCTGTTCATCGACATGCTGCCGCACCTACGTGACGGCCAGATCATCATGCTGATGCCGGGTAACTATGGGTCACTGGTGCTCAACCGCATTAAACATGAACAAGGTTACGGCCATTTGGATATCACCTTTGTGGATGCGATATCCATTCCATGGGCAACCCGCATTGTCGGCCCGGCACAATTGGCGATTCTGGGCATGAAAGCCTTCTTACCTGTTGCAGCCTTCCCTGCGAACCGCACCCAACAGGCCATTGATGCCCTACAGCCTGTGATGCCACTGCCACTCACACCACTGAACAATGTGGTTGAAGCGGGTCTGGAGAACATCAACTTTGGTGGCCACCCACTGCTGACCACCTTGAACATGGGCTTGCTGGAAAACTTCGACGGCCAATTCAATTACTACAAAGACTGCTGCTCAATCTCAACCGCCAGGGCTGCAGCGGTGATGGAATCAGAACGTCTGGCCGTGGGCAACGCACTGGGCTTAACGCTGAAGCCAGAATTGGAGGCGATGAACGCCCTGTACGAAATGGACTGCCCGTCAGTCTATGAGGTTAACCGCACCTCTGAAACCCACGGCAAGCTTAACAGCGCACCAAACTCTGCCGGTAACCGCTACATCACCGAAGATGCGGCTTACCTACTGGTGCCGTGTTACGAGATGGCGCAACTTGCTGGTATTGAAACCCCGATGATTACGTCGTGTTTGCATATCGATAATGCCTACAACGACACCGACTATTTCACGACGGGCCGTACTCTGAAAAAGATGGGATTGGATAACCTGACACCGGCTGAAATTATCGATTTCGTGGCATAAACCGTTATACGCATAACACACGTGGGGCCGCGATGCCCCACCCGCTGTTAAAAAGCAGGATACGCATTATGAGTAAATTCAAGTTCCCCTCTGCCTATACCATTTTGATGCTATTAACGGTGCTGATGGCAATCCTGACGTGGGTGATCCCAGCAGGTCAGTACCAGATGGAAGCCCACGCGACACTAGGTAAAATGGTGCCGGTTGTTGGCTCGTACCAAACCGTCGAGGCGAATCCACAAGGTATCATCGACATTCTTATGGCCCCGATTCAGGGCTTTTATGATCCTTCTGAATACGTCGCTCGCGCCATTGACGTGGCGGTGTTTGTGCTAGTGATTGGCGGCTTCCTGGCGGTGATCACCGAAACGGGTGCGATTGATGCGGGCATCGCCGGTACCATGAAACGCCTTGCGGGACGTGAAAAATGGATGATCCCGATTTTGATGGGCTTGTTTGCGCTAGGCGGCACCGTGTATGGCATGGCTGAAGAAACCATTCCGTTTTATGCCCTGCTGATCCCGGTGATGATCGCCGCTGGCTACGATAGCGTGGTCGGTGTGGCGATTATCATGGTCGGTGCGGGTATTGGCTGCTTAGGATCCACCATCAACCCGTTTGCCACGGTGATTGCCTCTAATGCCGCTGAAATTAATTTCATGGAAGGCTTTGCCCTGCGCGCGGTAATTTTGGCGCTGGGCTGGTTGCTGTGCGTGATCTACGTGATGCGTTATGCTGAGCGAGTGAAACGTGAGCCTTCAACCTCGATTGTGGCCAACCAGCGCGAAGACAACGTAAAGCACTTCCTGCATGGCAAGGCGCAAACAAATCTGACACTAACGAACACCCACAAAGCCATTCTGTCTATTTTCGCCCTGACGTTTGCCGTCATGATGTGGGGCGTATCGGCCAAAGGTTGGTGGATGGCGGAATTGTCAGCCCTGTTTATCGGCTCTAGTATCGTGATTGGCTTTGTAGGCCGTCTGTCTGAAGCGGAGATCACCGATAGTTTCGTCAACGGCGCCCGTGATTTGCTGGGTGTGGCGCTCATCATCGCCATTGCCCGTGGTCTGGTGGTAGTGATGGATAACGGTAACATTACCCATACCATTTTGAACTACGCAGAAGGACTACTTGGCGGCCTGAATGAAATCGCCTTCATCAATGCCATCTACTTTGTGGAAGCGGTGCTGTGCTTAGTCGTACCGTCGTCATCTGGCCTAGCAGTACTGTCAATGCCGATTCTGGCACCACTTGCAGACTTTGCCGGTGTCGGCCGTGACTTAGTCGTGACCGCCTTCCAGTCAGCGTCTGGCCTGCCAAACCTTGTGACGCCAACCTCAGGCGTGGTCATGGGCGGCCTTGCCATTGGCCGTGTCGCCTACACCACGTGGTTACGCTTCATTGGCCCGCTGATTGGTATGCTTACGTTGATGATCATGGTTATGCTCAGCATTGGTGTGGTGATCAGCTAATCTGATCTGTCATATAGAAACAACGTAGATAGAAATAAAAAGGACGGTGATCACTCACCGTCCTTCTTTTTCATTTAAAGACTTGCTACGTCATGCTGTTATCACAAAGATTGACGTACGCATAATGGCTTAAATGACTCTCTTGATTACAACTTGGTCCATGCATCAGCCCAGTACAGGCTATCACCCGGCGCATAACCGGCGTTTGAACACCAACCGGAGAATGGCCACGGCTTACACTCATACAGAGCATTATCTTTACCGACCACAATGTCACCCGGTTTATAAGACGTACCCGCCACATAACTTGGGTAGCCCGGTTCGACTGGTGGTTCAACCGGCGGCTCGACAGGGGGCTCTGGATCAACCGGTGGTTCTGGGTCGACTGGCGGCTCAGGATCAACAGGAGGCTCAGGGTCTACCGGCGGTTCCGGATCAAGACTGCCCACCATAAATGGCACGGTTTTGTGCTCAAACTGATTCAGCGAGGCAAACAGGTTTTCCAGCGGCGCATCATAACCGAACCATTCTGCGAGCGAGGCATTGACCTGATCGGCGGCGATTTCTGGGATCAAACGGCCACTCTTGTAGTCATACTCACTGCCCGGTTTCAGGTCCGGCCATTTACCGTACGCTCGGCCCCCTTTCACCGCGCCACCCATAATAATTTGGTGACCCGCCCAACCGTGGTCGGTGCCGGTTTCGTTTGGCATGATACGGCGACCAAAATCAGACATGGTGAAGGTGGTGACGTTATCAGACAGCCCTTGCTGCTTCATCTCGTTATAAAACGCCGTCATCGCGTCTGACACTTGACCAAGCAAGGCCGCATGCGCACCCAGCTGATCTTTGTGGGTATCAAACCCGCCGATCCCAACGAAGAACACCTGACGACGGTGCCCCATCGCACTGTTCTGACGCGCTTTGATCATCTTCGCGGTAGTTTGCAACATGCCGCCTAAGCCCGTGTCAGGGAAACCGGCAATATCGCCCACCGAAGCTAACGCTTCATCCAACTGCGCATTCTCGTAATAACGATTCGCCATGGTGGTGGAATAGTTATCTTCAAACAGATTCACAAATTGGGTGTCGAAATGACGCATCATGGCTTCAACGCGATCCGATGTCACCAACCCACTATAACTGCCCGCCCCCGCACTGGTCGTCACGAGCGGCTCTGTGATGCTGTTTCGCAACCACTTCTGCTCACCAAACAAGGAAACCAATGGCGACAGTTTACCCGGCAGGTACATGTTTTCGACCATGCGCCCCGCCCAGCCCAATTTGTTGTTCATGTTCTCGGCGCCCGACTGCCACATGGTTTGTTGCAGGTTATGGGCCATCAGAAATTCGGGGTAATTGGCCAAATCTTGATTGCGACCGATGATCGGTTCCACCAATTGGCCCGAGTTAACAATCACTGTGGCTTTTTGCTCGGTGGCAAAAATCGACTGCATACTCTGCATGGCAGGATGCAGGCCTAGCGGGATGTTGTTGCTCGTTTTGATGTTTAACGGCACGATGGTTTGACGATCGATAGCCAAACTCGGGCGCGCTGCCGCATAATCACGGTATGCTTGGTTATCGTCAGGAATAACCATGTTATAGGCGTCATTGCCCCCAAACAGGAACACACACACCAGTGCTTTATAGTCTTCTTCGGCGGCATGCGCCATGTTGATGCCTGACAATGACGGCGCGGCAGATGTCGCCCCCAATGCTGCCGAGCCCTTTAAAAAAGTACGTCTTGATAGTTTCATGGGTTACTCCTGGCAGCGAAATTCCGGTGAACATTGAACAGCAAACAGCGTATCGAGCACTTGTCTGTCAGGCCCATAACGTTTCGCTGTCAGTTCTGCCAGCATGGTACGAAGGAAATCCGCCAACTTCGGTGACATCAAGCCCGCAAATACGCGCTCGTTCACCAAGGCAATGTAACCTTCGTGATCCGCCACGGCTTGCTTGAATTCAGTTCGGTTCCATGACCAACGTTTCGGCTCCACCTCGTTACCTGCAACCACGACCGCCCACATGCGGTTTGAAATACGGCGCACAACATCCATCGACAAAATGGCAAATTCCGGTCCGTACAATTGCTTGTCGGTCAATTCGCCTTTCGGGGCGTAATCCGGCTCATAAAAGTTAAAGACGCTGGTTGCCTGTAACGGTGCTTGGCCGAAGTTGCCCTGCGTCGCAGGGAAATCCCACCAGCGCGAAGGGTCATTACTTTTCAGTTGCAGCGCACGCACCAAGTTCGCCATCGCGATCACCGGCTCTTTCACTTTACCGAAGTTACGCGCGCCATTACCGGTTTGTTGGTAATCCGCCATCGCACGCCCTGCCAGCACATCGTCATCCAACAAAATGGCTTTTAGAACGGCTTTCAGATCACCACGAACCCCTTGACCGTTATTTTTAAACGTATTGGCCACACGACGCACATATTCACGGCGTGGGTTACTGATGGTTAAACGCTGGATCAGCAATGTAGAAATAAACATGGGTGTATTGCGGTGCTCAAACAGCATATCAATGGCTTGTTCAAGATCCTGTTCACTGGTTTGCCCTGCAGGGAACACCTGTCCGAGTACCACTTTTTCATCATGGTCGTGACGGTTTGCGACCGCATACATTGGTTGGAAGTAGCTACGACGACGCCAACCGGTGAACACGCGAGCCAATTGCTCCACATCTTCTTGGCTGTAATTAGGAATACGGTTGCCGTTGGCATCAAGGCTGGCCATACCGTCATTCTCTAAACGCCATAACCCCACGCTAAAGAGCTGCATGACTTCACGGGCATAGTTTTCATCGGGGAAGCTGTTCTTTCTTGGGTTGGCTTTACGGCTGCCTTCCAATGTCAGGTAACGTCCCATTGCCGGGCTGAGTGTCACGGCTTTCAGAAGGTCACGGAAGTTGCCAAAGGCATGGTCGAGCAGTAGATCATAATATTCGGCTAAGGCTTGCGGATCGGGGCCGCCAAAGCGCGACACCACCACGACCTGACTCAGTGCGTACGCCATACGTTGACGCAACTGATCGTCCCCTTCAATCACGCAGCTCCACCACGCACTCATGCGAGAGACTTCATTGATGTTATCGCCGCTAGAATATGAAAACTGCTCCGTCAATTGACGCTGGCTGACGCGAGGAAGGTTAAATTGTTCTTCAAACCACGCGGTTTCACCCATGTTAACCAATCGCTGGACATCCCCTGGCTTAGGGCCAAATGTCGCGCGATAGATAAACCGTGCAGCCTGATCTTTGTCACGTATCAAACTCGTCACTTTGCTTTCCCTTCATTATTAGAATTTGTCAAATTGTGAACGAGTTCCTTGCCAAAAATCGAATTTAATGTGTTGAAGTGGAAGTAAAGTAACAATTTACTTATTAGCTTGTTTCTTCCCTATACATGACAAACAAGAGGTTGTTCGCATTTCAACCAGCAAACACCCCCGAAAAATAACAAGGCATTTACCTTAATGTATAACTTTTTGTTATAACACGGATTATTTATAAAACGTGACAGCACAATGGCT
Organism: Photobacterium japonica; assembly: GCF_050337005.1. Lineage (NCBI taxonomy): Bacteria > Pseudomonadati > Pseudomonadota > Gammaproteobacteria > Vibrionales > Vibrionaceae > Photobacterium > Photobacterium japonica. The sequence continues at coordinate 62,927 of NZ_JAKJSN010000028.1, forward strand.
GATCCTGAAATCATTCAGTAAACAAAACTGCGGGTACAAAAAAGCCTGACGATAGCGTCAGGCTTTGAGGATAAACTATGGGTTAAGCCGATTTTTTTGAACGTTACATTTAAAAATTGAATTCTCATTGCACAGTCATCATTCAACACACTATTTTGAGAAGCAGTTTTTATTCTTATCGATAGGTTGATCTGAGTTGATCCCCTTCCATGAGGTAAGAATTTTATCACCTTTATACTCTAAAGAAAAAAGTTCTTCTCCTTTCTCATAAACCTGTACACCATAAATATTTTCAACGCTGCCATTTGAGTATGAATCAAACATTACATTCAACTCATTTTCATTTCCATCTGCGTTACAATTTATTTTTTCATCCACCTGAAATCCAGTAACCTGTAAATTACAGCTATCACCATTTATTAAAAGATCATAATTTGCCCATGCAGAAACACCACTTGTGGTTGTTCCTAAATCCAATTCACATGAGTATTTACCATCCCAAAGCGATAAATTCGCAGTTGATGATAACAGCGCAGTAACAACAGCACTAGCAATAAAGCTCATATATCAACCTATATATCCAGACTTCAAACCTTTATGATATTTTTGAGTTACCTTACTTGATATTTCTCTCAGCGTAACATTACCATCTTTATTTTTATCCAAACCTGAATTTTGCTTATAGGCTATAGTCCCCTTCTTGAACAATGCATGTGAAGCCGGTCTACCTATGGCTGCAGGGTATAGTATCGCCATATAAACATCCTCCAGTGATTTTATTTTCTTACGATACGGTAAAAAGTATTTTTTCACATAATCCAATTGTTTTACTGCTGTCATTTTAGCCAGTTTATCCGTTGTGGTTCCGAGTCCTTTTGCCGTTGATGGCATGAATTGAATGAGACCTGTCGCACCACTCCCTGCTGCGTTCCTAATTTTAGGGCTAAAGGTTTCACCTGTTTCAAAAGCCATGCATGCCATTAAAAAATCAGGGTTAACGCCTAGTTCCTTGCTTACTTTTATTACTTTCTCTTTAAAGTCTTGTGATACTTTACTTCCCCAGGCAATTTTTTTTAATGATTGACTAGTTACTGAGTTTTCTCCAACAATTAAAATATTTTTAATCACAAATAAAGAAGTAAAACTTTTTGCTTTTTCTTTAGGCTGAGTAATATATAATGATAATAACTTCCATGTTTTTCCATCAACATCAACTAATGAATCTGTGTTTTTAAACTTTAGTATTTCTTTTTGGAACCATTTAATTCTATTTCTAGTGTTTGCTCCACAAATACCATCAACACTTAACAACTTCAGCGGCCAAGTTGTTGCTCTATTTAAAGCCTCTTGAACCAACTCAACGTCTGGCTTTCTATTTTTACCTTTAAGACCTACAGAGCAAGATATTTTCATTACATATCCAAAATTAGAATTAAACCATAGATTACAAAAATRCCTAACAAGTACAACAATACAAATGAAATTTTTAATTACGGAATAGACTATGCAATGAAAAAGTATACTTACCAAAAAAAACATTATTATTGCGATAAGATTCAAAATATCAAAACTAACACTGAGATTGATGATAAAAAAAGCCTGACACAATAGTCAGGCTTTGAGTGTTTTTCCTCAAGGTAATAATCCGTCATCAGCGACGAAAGCGGTTATTTACCCAGTGCTTTCAGTGACTGCTCAAAGGCATCAATCTGCTGAGAGACCATGTCGATACTTTGCTGCCAGAAGTCAGGCTGGCGAATATCCATACCCAGATGTTTCGCGACAACGTCTTCGGCGGTCATAGATCCGGTATCACGCAACAAGGCTTTGTAATCCTCATAGAAAGAGGCGCCTTTAGCGTCGCGCTGAGCATACACACCTTTGCTGAACAGGTAGCCGAACAGATACGGGTAGTTGTAAAAGCTGACTTCGGCAATGCTGAAATGCAGCTTGCTGGCCCAAAACATTTCACTGGTTTCATCCATTGCGTCGCCGTACCAATCGCGCCACGTGTCTGACATCAAGGCTTTAAATTGATCGGCCGTGAACTCGCCGTCTGGACGTTGCTCATAAAAGGCTTTCTCAAACTCGTAACGCACTGGAATGTTAACCAACAAGGCCAATGCCGCTTGTGCCTCTTCCCAGAACATGGTTAGTTTGTCTTGCTCGTTTTCTGCTTTCGCCATCAAGGCGTCGCGTACCACGTTCTCTGCGAAAATCGAGGCAGTTTCGGCTAAAGTCATCGGGTACTTGGTCTGCATCAGCGGCATGTCGCGCATCACCCAGTTATGGAAGGCATGACCCAACTCGTGCGCCAGTGTCAGCACGTCTGACATACTGCCACCCCATGTCATGAACACCAACGGGGTGCGACTGCTGGCGAACTTGGTACAATACGCGCCCAAACGCTTGTTCGGTTGCGGAGCAGCGTCGATCCACTGGTTCTTAACCATCAAATCAACAAACTCGGCCATTTCTTGATCGACCCCCGCGAACGCTTCACGAATGATCGCGATACCTTCGTCGAAGCTGTACGTTTGCCCTTCCCCGCCTGCCAAAGGTGGCATGGATGCTTGTTCATCCCATGGCTTCAGTTTATCGGTACCAAACAGTTTCGCCATCAACAGACCGGCCTTCTGACCCACACCACGTTGCGCTTTTGTCACCGACATCATGGTATCAAGCGTGGTTTGTTCAATGCAGCTACCGTGCAGACTCGCATCCAAGAAATGTACATTTTCTGTATGACTACGTTTTTCGTATTCGGTCAAACGGCTGCCTGCAATGGCATTCAAAATCGCCGCAAAGCTTTCTTCATGCGTAGTCATGGCCTGTGCGACAGCACGCCAGGCGGGCTCACGGCGTAGGCTCTCTGGACCATACAGAATACTGGCCGCTTGGGATAAGCCCATGGTCTCTTCTGTGCCATCCGGCATTGCCAACGTCACTTTCAGGCTACCGGTAATGCTGTCATATAGACGCCCCCATGCCAGTAAGCCGTCCTGCGATAACGCCGTAACCAGCTGTTCTTCTGAAACGGACAACTGGCGCTTTTTCAATAAACGATCGCGTTCAAAACTGAACTGCCATGAATCAATGCCTTGCGTGAGCAACTCAGCAAATGCCGCCTCATCCAGCCCAACAATCGCTTGGCTGTAAGGCGTCATGGCTTGTTCCAATTTGGAGTACAGTACATTTACGCGACCTTGCAGCTTTTTCGCACTCACGTGAGATGCATCTACCGACAATAAACAATTGGCGAAGGTGTCTAAGGTGTACAGTGTAATATCGATGTTTTCATACGTGCTGACCGCTTGCGCCAGTGCGCTAATCTCATCAAGGGCAAACGCAGACAGCGTCGGCAACGCACGTTCTACTTCGGCAAGATCCTGCGCAATTTTTGGATCGTCAATACCGTTGTACGCAATGGACAGATCCCAACTTGGTGTTTGCATGGTGACTCCTTTAGTGACTGACGAATGTTAAGGTCTGCGCCTTAATCAGTAATGTGTGCCGTTTGGCATTAATCGGTAAAGAGCAGGCATGATTGCCCATCATGCTCAATACGCTGAACTTGAGTGGCAAAAACGGTTTCAAGTCGATCAACCGTCATCACGTCACGCGGATCCCCTTGGGCCACGCAACTGCCGTTATTCAATAAGACGACTTTATCCGCTTCGCGCAGCGTGCGGTTCAAATCATGGTTGGCCATGATCACCGCAATGCCTTGTGAAGCAATGTTACGGATCAACTTGTACATGGTGGCCTCTTGGCCAATATCGAGCGCGGCGGCAGGTTCATCAAGCAACAAGAACGTCGCGTCTGGGTTTAACGTTGGCCACACTTGCAAGCATGCGCCTGCCAGCCTTACCCGCTGCCACTCCCCTCCCGACAACTGCTGAATATTACGACTGAGTTTATCCATAATTTTCAAGGCTCCACACACCTCTTCAACGGCGGCTTGTACCTTGTCATCAGGCAACGCCCCAAGGGCGGATAACGATAGTGACAAGTAATGGTACACCCCCACGGAAAACGCAGGTCGGTCTTGTTGGGATAAATAACTGCGTAAACGCGCTAAGTCCGATAAGTCGTAATCGGCCAATGGGCGTCCCGCTAAAGTCACATTTCCCTGCGCCTCCACCAAACCCGACAGCATGGAAATCGCGGTACTTTTTCCACTGCCATTAGGGCCAATAAAATGGACGATTTCACCAGCGTGAATATCAAACGACAGCGGCAGTAAACGCGGTGGCATCGCCAAATTGTGTGCGCTGATCAAGAGCGGCTGAGAAGAAGAAAGAGCTGTCATCAAAACCGCCTATTAATCAATGTGCGAACGCAGCAACATCCAGATGAACACGGGTGCGCCCAAACTGGTGATCACCACCCCTACCGGCAACTCGGCAGATGGCAATACGATACGTGATAAGGTGTCAGCGAAGGCTAACAGCAACGCCCCGAACAAGGCCGATAACGGTAATAGGTAGCGGTTTTCGGTGCCTAACGCGAGGCGCAGTAAATGCGGGATCACTAACCCGATAAAGCCAATGACGCCGCCCAAGGCTACGGATGCACCGACAAGTAGTGAGACAATAAAAATCAGTCGCCAGCGAAACGCCGCTACGTCTAAGCCCAGTTGTTTGGCTTGCTGTTCACCCAGCATGAGCAAATCGAGCTTTTTGCCTTGTAAGCACAGCCATACCAATACCGGTGACACCACCAGCAATAGCACCAGCTGCTGCCAACTCACCCCCGCCACACTGCCCATGAGCCAATACATCAGCATACGTAAATTCAAATCATCGCTGAAATAGAACGCCCATGTAACAACCGCACCAGAAAGAATCCCCAATGCCACCCCGATAAGTAATAACCGCGCCGTGGAGACTTTACGCCGCCGTGACAGCCCCACCAGTATCAAGGTAAAACAAAGTGCCCCCAACATGGCCGCAATCATCATGACGATAGGACTTGGGGCAATGGGCAAGACAAACAGAACAATGACTAAGGCGAGACTGGCCCCGCCGGAGATCCCTAGGACACCCGGCTCAGCTAACGGGTTACCCAATAGTACTTGTAATACGGCCCCCGACACGGCGAGCGAGGCACCAATGGTGAGAGCGGCCAGTAAACGCGGCATACGCAGTTGAACAAGCAGTTGCTGTTCCAAATCGCCTGAGGGTGCCCAAGGCCAGATGAACAACTCACCGACAGAAAGAGATAAAAACGCAGCAATGAGCAGGAGTAGCCCTGCAACAAGAAAACCCACACGCCATCTCGCTTGACGACGTGCCATTAATTCATTTAAAAGCATCACAAGTACACAATAAACAGAGTCTGCCTACCTTACTCTTTCACCGGTAAAATGAAAAGTCGGCTATCATTAGCTTTATGATATTTCAGGCGAAATTGACTCTAATCACAAGCAAAAAGCGCTATTTCGCCGCTATTTGATAGCTGTTTCATCGTTATTTGACCGTCACTTGATCCGTCACATTCACATCCGTCTGTTGAACCAGCAATCCCGCCCGTTGACCCAAAGCCACACTGGCATTCGGGAATACGATGGCTTCGCCACCATCTAACGAGTAGTACTCGATATCCCCGTCTTTGCCTAACAACGCCCCTTGCTCAAAGAAGGTGAAGTTCGCTTGGTCGTCGGGGAAACTAAAGGTGAAATCATCACTTTGTTTCACGAGCGTTCGTGTCACTTTATACACAGCCAAGGCGTTGGCTTGCCACGTAACATCCATCGCTGGCGTGGTCACTAATGCCACCAGCGCCTGATAAAACGGCGCCAATCGTGCAAGATCATTTTTCCCAAACGGCGCGACTTTCCCCAGCTCTAACGTAAATGCTTGCGCACCAAAATACGCGGCACTGAACCAGCTAAACGTCGGTGATGGCGAGTTGGCCAATAACACGGCCTCAATCTCGGCCTTTTGCAGGAAAGCGAACAACGGCACACTGCGTGTCGGCTGCTCTGAATGCGGGCTAACGGCAAAGGTATAGTGTACAGAATCGCGAATCGCACAATGCAAATCCAGGTGCCAACGCTGTGAAGCATTCAACGGCGCTGTGGCATAAAAATCGCGAAGCACAGATTGGAGCGTATTCGCGCGCTGAGCATCAGGGGTCGTGGCTGGATTGGGCTGCTTGAATAAGCGATTCATGTTTTCATCGATAAACCGTTGGTGGCAACCAATGGCAGCAGGATGTCCGATAATCAATAACAATCGGTGCGCAGGATGCAAGTCACCGGTAAGGAGTTGCTCAGCAAGATGTTGAACTAATTCCATCGGGGCGGTTTCATCACCATGAATCCCAGCTGAAATCACAATGGCTTTTTGTTCACCCGTACTTTTGCTCGGGGAAATCGCTAATACACCGCGAGCCAACAGTTCACATTCTGCCCCCTTTGTTGTCTGCCACTGGCCACGCTCTTCCGGGCTATCCATGTCGAGACTGGCCGCCAGAAACGCCCCCGCTTTCACACGCTCTAACATTCCCATCGCTATCCTCCCTGTTCGACTGCATGAGCGGTGTTCTATATCTTCAACACCTCTTTTCAGTGTACTGCCGACGGACACGAATGAACATGATCGGCCACGATTGAGTGCCGTCTTTACTACGTTCTGAGATCTTGGCAGGCTCCTTTCCTTTTCGACAGGCATAAAAAAACCCAGATCAGCACATGCTGTCTCTGGGTTCTTAGTTAGGTCGCCGCGTTTACTTTTCGACTTCGATACTTTCTACGCGAGCTTTCAATTTCTGACCTGGACGGAAAGTGACAACACGGCGAGCAGAGATTGGGATATCTTCGCCCGTCTTAGGGTTTCTTCCTGGACGCTCGTTTTTATCGCGAAGATCAAAATTACCAAAACCGGATAACTTTACTTGTTCGCCATTTTCAAGCGCTTTTCTAATTTCTTCAAAGAAGACTTCCACCGTATCCTTGGCGTCCCGTTTGCTTAATCCAACATTCTCAAACAGGTTCTCAGCCAAATCGGCTTTTGTGAGCGCCATAGATAATTCCCTCAAGACTATATTGAATGGATAACAGAGATAGCATAACTATACCTGTAGCGAATTCATGGAGTGAGACGACATCGGTGAGTGACAATTTTTAGCCACCCGAAATCATGTTCAATCTCAACTAGAGTCAAGTTTAAGCCAACTCGCTGATTTCCGCCAACTTTTTTACGTTAACTTCGTGTCAAATTATTGATTTCTGGTAGCACCAAAGGGCTACACCCATGCATCCAGTTGTGCTTAATAGCAACAATAACCAATAAGATAAGCTGAAAAATGAGCTTATAACAATATATCACGCTAACAATTTGTGGACATATAGGAATATTCTCTGAGTATCAAAAAGTTACGTTTATTAGATTCAGATCAAAAAAAAGCAGCCAATATGGCTGCTTTAGTAAAACAATAACTTAAAAAGTTATCCAACGTCATTTTACTGCTACCGTTCAGGCAGCATCCAGGACGCTATTTAGTCACGCAGGCTTGCACCGAAGCGCTCTGCCAATACGGCAACAATGCTATCAACCGCACCCGCGATATCAGCTTCTTCCAGTGTACGCTCGCCAGACTGAAGCGTCAGTGCAATCGCAAGACTCTTCTGACCGTCTTCAACGCCTTTACCTACGTAAACGTCAAATAGGTTCACGTCAGTCAGTAGCTCGCCACCGTTTGCACGGCATACTGCTACAACGTCGCCAGCGGCGATATCGTCATTCACAACAACCGCGATATCACGACGGTTTGCAGGGAACTTAGACAATGCAACCGCTTCTGGGATCACTTTGGTGTTGATTGCTGACCATTCGATCTCGAACACGATAGTACGGCCGTTTAGACCAAACTTACGCTCAAGCTCTGGGTGAACCGTACCGATCACGCCCACTTCTTTGCCGTCAACGATGATAGCCGCAGACTGGCCTGGGTGAAGTGCTGGATGTTGAGTCGCTGCAAATGAATACGCTTTTTCGTTTGCAGATAGCTCAAGAATCGCTTCTAGATCACCTTTAAGATCGAAGAAATCAACGGTGTTGGTTGCGATATCCCAATGCTCTTCGCTACGTGTACCCGCGATAACACCGGCAAGCATAGGCTCTTGGCGCATGCCGTTTTCAGCATTTTCGCAAGGAATGAAACGTAGGCCATGTTCGAACAGGCGAACACGTGGCTGCTGGCGCTTCTGGTTGTGAACAACCGTGTTTAGCAAACCTTGGATCAAACCAAGACGCATTGCTGACATATCCGCAGAAATTGGGAATGGCAGGATCAATGGCTCAACACCTGGTACAACCAGTTTTTGTTGCTCAGGCTCAACGAAGCTGTAAGTGATCGCTTCTTGGTAACCGCGGTCAACAAGCAGATTACGAACACGCTTAAGCGGTAGATTCGCTTCTTTGTGATCGTTCATGTTCAGTGCAGCAACAGGCGCTTGATTTGGAATGTTGTCGTAACCGTAGATACGGCCAACTTCTTCAATCAGATCTTGCTCGATAGCGATATCGAAACGCCATGTTGGTGCTGTCGCAACCCAACCTTCAGCCGTTGTTTCAACACTCATGCCTAGACGCTCTAGGATTTCAACCACGTCTGCATCTGCAATGTGGTGACCTAGCAAGTTGTCTAGTTTCGTGCGACGTAGTGCCACTTGGTTCGCTTTTGGTAGATCTGCTTCAGATTCTACAGCAACCACTGGTGCAACGTCACCGCCACAGATTTCAACAAGCAGTGCTGTTGCACGCTCCATTGCATTCACTTGCAGTGCGTAATCCACACCACGCTCGAAACGCATAGAAGAATCTGTGTGTAGGCCGTAGCTACGCGCGCGACCACGGATGTGATCAGGAGCGAAGAATGCACACTCTAGTAGTACATCTTTTGTTTCAGACGTCACACCCGATTGCTCACCACCAAAGATACCGGCAATAGCCAGTGCTTTGTTTTGGTCTGCAACAACCAATGTGTCTGCATTTAGTTCAGCTTCATTGCCGTCTAGCAGCGTTAGCTTTTCGCCTTGCTCTGCCATACGTACAACGATGCCGCCTTCAATCTTAGCCAGATCGAATGCGTGCATTGGTTGGCCTTGCTCTAGTAGAACAAAGTTCGTGATATCAACAACAGGGTCGATAGAACGAATACCACAACGACGCAGCTTTTCTTGCATCCAAAGTGGGGTTTCAGCTTGTACGTTCACGTTCTTAACCACACGGCCAAGGTAACGTGGACAGGCCGCAGGTGCTTTCACGTCGATAGACACAGTGTCTTCGATTGAAGCAGCAACAGCCGCAACTGATGGCTCAGTCACGTCAGCGCGGTTTAGTACGCCCACTTCACGTGCCATACCGCGAATGCTGAAACAGTCAGCGCGGTTAGCCGTTAGGTCAACGTCTACGGTTACGTCATCCAGTGCTAGGAATTCACGGAAATCCGTACCCAGTACTGCATCTTCTGCCAATTCCATGATGCCATCAGACTCAACGTCAATACCCAACTCAGAGAATGAGCAAAGCATGCCGTGAGAAGGCTGACCACGTAGTTTGGCTTTCTTGATTTTGAAGTCACCCGGAAGTACTGCACCCACAGTCGCCACGGCCACTTTAATGCCCAAACGACAGTTAGACGCACCACAAACGATGTCGAGTAGCTCTTCTGCACCGATGTCGACTTTGGTAACACGCAGTTTGTCAGCATCAGGGTGCTGACCACACTCAACAACTTTACCCACTTTAACGCCGGTAAATGAGCCCGCCACAGGCAGTACGTCGTCTACCTCTAGGCCAGCCATAGTAATTTGGTGTGTTAGTTCGTCAGTAGTAACCGCAGGGTTAACCCACTCACGAAGCCAAGATTCGCTGAATTTCATAGTGATTAAACCTCTGGATTACTTGAACTGCTTAAGGAAACGTAGGTCGTTCTCGAAGAACGCACGTAGATCGTTTACGCCATAACGCAGCATGGTCAAACGCTCTACACCCATACCGAATGCAAAACCAGAGTATTTCTCAGGGTCGATGCCTACACTGCGTAGTACGTTCGGGTGAACCATACCGCAGCCTAGTACTTCTAGCCATTTGCCGTTTTTACCTTTCACATCCACTTCTGCTGAAGGCTCAGTGAATGGGAAGTATGAAGGACGGAAACGCACTTCCACTTCTTCTTCAAAGAAGTTGCAAAGGAAATCGTGCAGAATACCTTTTAGCTGTGCAAAGTTAACGTTCTCATCAACCAGCATGCCTTCCACCTGGTGGAACATTGGCGTGTGCGTTTGGTCGTAGTCGTTACGGTATACACGGCCCGGTGCGATGAAACGGAAAGGCGGTTTACCATTTTCCATCGTACGGATCTGTACGCCAGACGTGTGCGTACGCAGCATCAAATCTGGGTTAAAGAAGAAGGTATCGTGATCGGTACGTGCTGGATGATCAGCCGCAATGTTCAACGCATCAAAGTTGTGGAATGCATCTTCGATTTCAGGACCAGACTCAGTACTAAAGCCTAGTTCACCAAAGAACTGCTCGATACGCTCAACGGTGCGTGTCACTGGGTGCAGGCCACCATTTTCAATGCGACGACCAGGTAGGGTCACATCGATAGTTTCAGCGGCTAGCTTCGCTTCAAGTTCTGCACGCTGAAGTGCATCTTTACGCGCTGCAATGGCTTGCTGAACCGCACCTTTTGCTTTGTTGATCTCTTGACCAGCAGTACGGCGCTCTTCCGGTGGAAGTTTACCCAAGCTTTGAAGTTGAAGGGTTAGCTCACCCTTCTTGCCCATGTATTGGACACGGACATCGTCCAGAGCGACTGATGAATCAGCTTGCTCAATAGCTGCCGTTGCGTTGGCAATAATCTCGTCTAGATGTAGCATCGTTTCCTCATCCACCCACAGGTGGCGTCCTTAAGGGAGATATAAATTCGCGTAACGATACATACTAAAGAAACATGCGTCCAAATCCAAATCCAATCGCAATAAAAGGGTCGGATTGGATGAAAAAAAAACGGCTTTATAGACGAGCCACCTCAAGATGCTGGATTCAGAGCATTTTCCGCACAACCCATTCAAGGAAAGCACCTGTCATCACGGGGATCCCCTATTCTCCCCCTCTATCCCATGCTCTCTCCTACTGCCGCCTCATAAAGGCGACATTTCTCTCATTGCAATACGATAAATGCGTCGCAATAAAATCCCCAAGCGAAGAAAAGCCCCCACTTTTTTGCTTTTATGTCTTGCGCTTTAAACGTCCTCCCATTACATTAATAAAACACCGTTCAATTACGAAGTACAACGTCATTACGACACTCACTAAAAAGGAGTTACATCATGGGTGAACAAGAAAAATATTGGCTAGTCTACGCAAAAGCAACGTTTGTTATTGCCGTGGTCGCAATGGTGATCAGTATTATTAAGTTGCCTGGCGATTTACTCATAAAAGGCTATTACAGCATCTGCAGTTTGTTTTTGGTCAGCGCCACGATCACATTAAGTAAAGCGATACGCGATCAGGCAGAATCGAATAAATTGATGAACAAGTTAGAAGAAGCGAAAACCGCGCAACTTCTTCATGATTTAGATGATTAACAGTGTTGATTCCCTAGGGGGTGTCCCTCAATTTGTTGCGTCCATCGCTGCTGCTATTTTCAAGCAGGACAACTTAAAAAATGTGTGATTTAGTGGGCCAAATGAGCAATTTTTAAGGCAGCCATGCGCAGAAAATAGCGCTGCCCGAAGGGTTATGGCCAAAATCCGCGCTATCTGCTAAAAATGGCTTGAAGATAGAACCACTATGTTCATCGCCATTTTGATTGCTTTCACGAATTTTTGACCTATAACGATGGTGCAAATAATTAAGGGACACACCCTAAAATGGCCAAGACACCTATTCAACTATTAACCACCCAACAGCAGCAATTGTTGCTGCTGTTGAAAGCCGCTGAGCAACAGACGCTGCTTCGCTATGCCGATTACGATGTCCTTGTTAATCGGCTACAGGCCAATCAAGCAAAAATCACATCGATACTTGATGCTGTCAGTGGTCAATCTGCAGCATCGCAGTCTGTCTTCACCCGTTTGGTTGAAAAAGGCATTCTGATAAAACAGCAAGTCGCCAAGAAAAACAAAGCCATACAGAAGCTTGAACAAAAAACGAATCAACTCAAAGACGCGATACGCAACACGCGAGCACTTATTACTCAGATACAACATGTTCGTTCTGAGATGCGCCATGGTCAGTGTATTCAGCTTGAATTAAAAGTGCGTCATTTGCAGGCAAAAAACGCCGCATTGATAACAGCATATCAATATCTCTATTAATAACTCTGATTCCCACTCTTGCCACACCGCGACCACCGGCAGCAGAGTAAATCACCACAAAGAACGACAGTATGAACAGTTTTCACCCAACCAGAACGGTATTAGTAAACTTTTTTGTTTAAAAAGCACCTCTTTTCCAGTAGATTAAAAACCTGCTTACAATTGGGAGTCACAAAAATGCAGAACAATGCTGTCACAGCACTAATTAAAATGAATACATTTGCTGTTTTGTTATGCTCAGCTCTATTGGTTTTGGGTAATGCCGGCTTAAACTCTTCACTGCCTATCTTTGTTATGGGTCAGTTCGACTTTATTCATGCAGGCTTTTTCTTAGTTTTTAACGGTATGTTCTTTATCACATTGGGCTGCCTTTTATACGGCCGTAAAAAAGCCGTCAATACAGTTAAGCAGCTTGCTACCGCTTAATTGATTGCATCAGCCATTACCGGCTAGAGACAAAACCGATTAGAAACAAAAATAGCCTCAGGATGAGGCTATTTTTTTATGTGACTCAATGCTACTACGTCGCTATTACAGCTTCGTCCACGCACTTGCCCAGGCATCTGCCACACCTGGCTCATACGCACCGGATGCACACCACAGGCCATTTGGCCATGCACGACACTGATACGTTCCACCATTGTGCGTCACGACATCACCCGACGCATACGCCGTACCGGCGACATAGGCATTCCCTGATGCAGGAGGGGTTGGCTCAGGTGTAGGTTCTGGTGTCGGCTCTGGCGTAGGTTCAGGTGTAGGCGCTGGTGGTTGGCCGCCACCACACGCTGCTGATGAAACCGCCTGCCATACGCCCCACGGGCCTGATTGGCTTGGATCGGCGCCCTGATTCCACCACTGCGCTTCCCACTGCTTATTCTGCCACGTCACCACGTCGCCGGTGTTATACACCGCGCCCGCATTCCATTCTACTTCACACGCACCGGGATCCGGTTGTGAGGAAGACGTCACCTGCGCGCTGGCTTTAGCAACATAACGCGTCGTGGTTTTATCGATTTCAAACGCTAACGCGACCGCTGCATTACCGGCGGCTGATGCAGAAAACTCTACCGCTACCTGACACGCCTGCCCCGCTGGCAATGTGGCTACACGACATCCATCCTGACTGATCAACGCATTCTGCCCGACGCCACTGGCGCTCACACTTGTCTGTGTGACAGTGAAAGGCACGTTACCGGTATTTTTCACAGAAAAGGTATGAGAGACCGTTTGCCCTAATTCAAATCCGGCGATCTGCTGGTTAGCGCTATACCCTACAGAGACATTGTCTGCATTCAGCGTCACGACACTGTCAACCCAATCACGCAGTGCGGCGATGTCACTGTATACGCCGTATTTACCCGGACGCGCACAGCCCACCCCCCAGCTCACCACCCCAAGTTGCGTCACGACTCCACCACGATTGACCACAATGGGACCACCGCTGTCACCTTGGCAAGAATCAATACCGCCTTGTGGAATACCCGCACAGAAACTCACCGCCCCCACATTGGCGTAGCTGCCACCCGCGGTACGACATTGCGCATCAGACACCAAGGGCACATCAACGGCCATTAAGACTGAAGGCGTGCTGCCGCCTTCAGATAATCGCCCAAGCCCAGCAACCGATAATTGATTGCCCGTGACGGCATATTGATTCAATGAACCAGCGGCAATCTCAACGCGCTTGTCATTGCTGATCACACGGTCCAGTTTCAGTACCGCAATATCATTGGCTAAGTTGCGCGAATTAAAATTCGGGTGCACATAAATATTTGTGACATTAGCACGTTCGCCATCTGTCCCGTTATAGCGAAAGCCGCCAACCTTAACGGCAATCTGGCTCGGCAAATCATTGTCCACACAGTGAGCCGCCGTTAGCACATACCCATCACCCAGATAACTCGCCCCACAAAATGAGCGGTTGCTGTTACGCCCGACGATTTGCGTATAGAAGCCCCACTCTGCGGTATTGGCGGGACTGCCTCCGACAATATCGGGGGTGATAATATTCCCCATGCCCGCTACATTTTCATTCGCCTGCACACTGCCCATACTGCATGCCGCCATTACGGCTATCACACCAAATTTTAGTTTCACGTCATTCCCTCGAAGTAGGTTTATCATCATCTGCAATGCACTTCATTTGCATCGCACATTAACAAGACAAGCTGTTTTTCAGAGAATGACCAACCCGAATACGCTACTTTTTATAAAATAGATAACACCACAGACAGTATTTATAAATTAWCAATTTCATTACATCGCTTGATGTGAATGGAGTCACGTTACGCATTTTCCCCATAAATTCCATGAGTTATGTGCGGGTATGGCAAGCGGGATGCGCAGCAGGCAAGCCAAGGGAGACGTTAACGCTCAGATCACAGTAATGAATGGGATTGATTACCCGATAAAGACTTCAATACAGCGCCCTTTTCACCCACGACGATATATTCATGTGCCTCATCAACCAATGGAAATTGATACGAGGACAGTTGTTTTTTTAACACCTCATCCGGCACCCGTCTTGCGCGGTTGGCATTACTGCGGTAAAGCATTTTTTCAGAATGAAGAAAGACCACCATCGTGACCAATGCATGATAATCGCGCCCAAAGTCAGCGATGATTTTACGAAAATCACGACGCAAGTTGGTGGCATCCCACACAACATGTTGCTTACTGCGAAGACATGCTTTTAACTTATCTTTCGCAAGATGTAGCACCTTCCCTACACATTCTTGGCTACTCTGATCGCCATTAATTTCTCCCCGTAACGCATCAAGCGAAATTAATTCGTAGTGAGAGAAATGTTCCGATACAAACGTCGATTTTCCGCTACCGCTTGGTCCGCACAGAATAACCAAGTGTGCATAGTGATCTTTGTGGCTAAAGCTCCGCGCGAGCGCTTCTTCCTCTTGCACAATCGTGTTCGCTTGCATGTCGGATAGCGCCTGAGCGGCCACATAGCGAGACGCCTTATCAGACTCATTACCCAATAAAACATGGATTGCCGTTGGCTGATAGGCTTTTCCCCATACCCCATACTCTTGTGCAAAAAGCCTGAACTCATCGAGATGCTGTAATTGCAAAGGAAGATCAGGACAGACGCGCCCTTTCATATCCGCCACTTCAAGCCAGTACAGCAATTCGGTATCGACCCGTCGTGACAGAGCAAGATACTCTCCTCGATCGGCATTTTTAACGGCTAAGCGTTTAGGCATATGATGCTCCCCGACCAAGCCAAGTACCGCCCACACAACCGAAAATGGTAATGGTAACGCCATCAACTTAAACGCAAGGTATGAACGCCCCAGCTCTTCGTGCTTCGGACTTACCACCCGAACCACACCGTTTATTTCGGCCTGTTTTGTCTGCACCGGTTTGGCGATATCATGGAGCAATGCACCAAGAATCAACGCCATACGTTGTTCTCCCTGAATATGCAATGCCTCTGTTTTCAATAACGTATAAACGGCATCCAGTACCATACCAGTATGAATATGAACGTTGCCTTCGGCGTGCCACTCAGGATCTTGTGGTGTACTTTTTAACTCATGCAACCAAGCAATGTGCCGACCAAGAACCGATACACATTCATCGATGTCCGGCTCTGCATCATGTGCAAGACACGCTAACCATTTCTTCATACATCCCCCCCTTGTTGATCATCCAAACTATTGGGGATTATCTCGGCGAACATCCAATGCTGATCGGTTTGTACATGCCCTTTACGTACCCATTTAGCCACCGACAGGCTGAAGGCATCAAAAGCAAAGCCATCTTGCAAACGAACAACATAACCTTCAGATTCACCAGTGTCAGTATGTATACGGCGAATGGCATCTTCATCCCATAGGCCTTGATAAAGCACCGGCGGTGACTGGATACCCAGCAACTCAAACCAAATTAACGTTTCATCCCAACTGAGGCATTGGTTATTACTATCCCAGACGGAAAATCCGTAGAAGTAGCTTTTCAGTGACGAATACACAATAGAATGTTGAGCGTAAAGATTTTCACCACATAGTCGCCATCCCTCAGGAATGTCATGGCGAATGGCCGCATGAAAACGTTTTAGCCAATCACGCGAAGGATGATTGCGGCTATCCACAGAACGTGCATGCGTCAATTCGCGATACAGCGTGGTATTTTCACCGTCCATTTTTTCGGTCACTACAACCTGTTTTCCAACGAACATACGGGTATCGATACAGCGTATGTCGTCACTGGTTGCGCCTGGTGACCACGGTAGATGTGGCGTACGGGGGTATTTAAATCGCGTTGTCATAATCCATGAACCTTAAACAAATTTTAAACAGCAGCGTACCGCCCACGTATAATGGGAGACTGCATGAAGAATGTGCTTACCGTTCAGATATTACATAGCGATAGAAGAAAGAGGTCTTTCCGTTCCTTGAAAGCAAAATAAACGAATTTGCGCAAATTATACGCAACCAACTGCATATTACAAGCACTACGCTCATTTTTCAAAACACTTCCCTCGTTACCTGATCTTTAGCGCCTCAAAAGCGCCGCCGTACATAAAACACTATATTAAGAATAACTTAACCCATTCATTTCACCTGGAAAACACCTCCTTCAAAAAATACATATCCATAGTGTTTTTTATACAGAGAAAATCATTCACAACCTTATAAAAATATCAATATACACA